>JAAYYM010000258.1 GCA_012515365.1 Clostridia bacterium | reverse complement strand
GAAGCAGATAAATGGAGTGATCTATATGCACGTAGAATAGAGTATTTGAAAAAATACTTTTCAGAGAAAAAGGATAATTCAGAATACATCTGTTTCACATTAGATGATAAGAAGGAAATGGTATTTGCCTGTGAACTAAGTGATTCATTGGATGTTACATACTATTTTGCAGCTGTTTTTGACGAACAAATAGATGATCATATTGAACAAGTAAAACGGTTAGCTGATTCTGGAATGATAGATAATATTGTTAT
Organism: Clostridia bacterium; assembly: GCA_012515365.1. The sequence goes on along the minus strand of JAAYYM010000258.1, from coordinate 1,338 downwards.
TGTTGATGAGTCACCAGAAATGACAAGAATACTTGAAGATGAAGGTATTGATTCGAATCATACTCCTCATATTTCAATAGAGCAATTGTAGTAGGAGGTAAGCATGGGAGAAGGCAGTAAAATGTATGAAGATACAAGAGAATTAGTGAAAAAAGCAAAGAAAAAATTAGAAGGAAAAGAGTTGCTTACAAAAGAAGAGACTTCTGTACTTTCTACGGCAATTGCAAATTTACCAGATAAAGAAATTGTGTCTGAAATCACAAGAGAGGGGGAGAAAAACTTGAATATTGATGTTTTGTTTGAGGATTTTAACAACTATGCTGATCAATCCAAGGGTAAACTTGAAGGAATACTTGATATTATTTCACAGGGAAGAATTCCGTCGTTGACTGAGCGAGATGAACTGAACAATGCTATCAAACTTTTATGCGATAAGTACGAGTCTGTGAAATCATTAGCTCTGAGCGAACTTGCGGAAGACGAGATTCCTACGGAAGGTAGTGATATTAGTACTTATTATGAAGCTCTTAAGAATAGTAAGTCTGCTGTTATGAGAGGAAAAATTAAAGAGATAGAAAAGACATTGGAAAGATTCATTTCTGTACAGTCTCTTATTGCTAAATACACGATAGCTCTGGAACCACTTCAGAAAGAAGCAAAGTCGTTATTAGATAGGATTAATAATGGTGATGTTACGGATATGGATGAAATATCAGAAGGTGTCGAAGCTCCAGAACTGTTTATGAAAGCTCTTGATTGTGATGACTTAAATACGGATGAAGGAAACGATATGTTGGATAGTCTTATTGACGACTATAGTTATCCATTATATGTGACCAGAGGTCTGTTAAGTAAAAGCTATTATGTTCCTGAAAATCCAGAGGAAACAGTAGTCGAAGAGGAAACAGATAAAGTTCAAGCGAAAAATACTGTAATCGAATCTTCAGAAGAGGAAACTGCAAGTGCCGAAATTGCACCTGAAACATATTCTGAAGATATACATAATGAGGATACAGAGGTATCGAGTGAAGAATCAAGAGAAGAAGCTTTACCAATATCAGAGGAGCCTGAAAAAGAACATACAGAATTTAGAAAAGCGATAGAAGAAAAAGAAATTGCATTGGAAGATTCTGAATTCGGTATTTTATCAAAGGATATTAGTACTGCTGAAACAAAGAAATTATCGGCCAGTGTATTTTCCAATGATATGAGAAAGGGTAATGTTAAGGCACTTAAGAGCATTATACAGCAGTTAAGCAACTTTATGATTTTATCTCCAGAACTGATGAAGATGAGATTTAATATGCCTACAGATGTTGCTGAAGCAAGTTTGGATTT
>JAAYYM010000257.1 GCA_012515365.1 Clostridia bacterium | reverse complement strand
TGCATTTCATTCTCATTGATTCCATTCTCGCTAATCCCATTCTCGATGATTACTCCTGAATGAATATCATTTGTGCTGATTGAAATTACGTTTGACATTGCATTCACTGGTTCGGCCAATAACAATGCCACAACGCATACCATAGGTACGATTTTGTTATGTATATGCTTCCATTTTTGATCGCTCATGATTAAATTCCCGCCATTCTGTCAATTAATATTTTTCATCATGTTTTACATTTTCATATTTTTTCATCGTCCTATTTATCATAACAGAAGAAAAAAAACTAGTCCACCCTAAGAGATGGACTAGCCGATTAAATTAACTGAATTATTTCGTATTACTTTGTTACTACTTTACTTTTACTTTGAGCGTTGCCTTTTTCCCTGAACCATCTCTCAGAGAATAAGTGATAGATCCGCTTCCCGGTTTTGTTCCGGTCAGTATGTCTGCAGCTGAGTCCTCATTGTATAAAAAGTCAAATACACTGTTATGCTTTTCCTCGATATAATATCTGTACACGTACTTTGAATCAGGATAGGAAGAATAAATTTTCAAGAACTTATCTGCCAAGTCCTGCCTTGTAAACTCATACTGGCTGCCATACTCAATTACGACTGCAGATTGCGTTGTTGCCATCTTTGTAACTTTCGGTGTAACAACAAAAGTCATTGTTTCAGAAATATCATAGAATCCATCGGCCGGTTTTGCTGTTATGGTAACTGTTGTTCCGACTGGTGCATCTTTCGCACATTTCACTGCACCGGTACTGCTTACACTGATTACAGATGGATTACTTGAACTCCAGATCATTTTAGAATTTGATGGAGCAATTGTTTTATCATAATTCTTTTTATTTTCCCATCTGAAATCCCCATTCAAATACGCAGTAAGTTGGACTTTGCATCCCACTGCAAGAGGTTTCTGTGATGAACTTGCACCGTCTTCATAAAATCCGGTTGATGATTTTAATGCAGTAATATAGAAAACAGGCGTAACTGATTTCACCTTATATACAGCCTTTTTCTTAGAACCATCATTTGCTGTTACTGTAATATTAGCATTACCTTTTCCAACTGCCGTTACAAGTCCATTGGCTGTTACAGTAGCTACCTTAGGATTAGAACTCTGGTATAAGAATTGTCCGGCTCCACCTGTCAGAGTAGGTTTGATCTGATGTGTTTCTACATCAACCCATGATAAAGTTCCACTATAAGAATCCAGTTCCAGCTTAGTTGCCGCTGCTTCCATTGCTGTCACATTTACTGATTTTTGGATGCTTCCCTCAACAGATGTGGCTGTAATAACTGCTTTTGTTCCTGCTGTTGTTCCCTTTTTACAAGTTACCACACCGGTTTTACTTACAGGAAACTGTTTTGGATCACTTGAAACATAAGTAACTTTCTGATTAGAAGCATAGGCTGGCGTAAATACTGTTTTTAACTGTAGCGTCTTGCCTACTGCCAGACTATAATTAGATCCACCCATAAATGAAAAGTCAGTTACAGGAGCAACCAATGTATAAGTCTTTGATACTACTTTTGATTTAGTCGTTCCTACATATGCAACTGCTTTAAATGTAACTTTTCCACTCTTAAGTAATTCGAACGGTCCGGTATACAGAGCTCCCGTTGTTTTTGATGGAGTTTTTCCATTTGTTGTATAGTAAATTTTCGCATGAGGTGTAGCACATGCTATACTAACTGTTTCCCCAGCACCTGCTTCAATTTTTGTCGCTTTTGCATCAATTGGATGAGATGGTATAAACGTTGGTGTCTCAAGGATTTTACTATAAACAGATCCAACTGCAGCTGCTGCATCTAGTCCTCCATATACAGAACCTGCCGCGTTATAATATGTCTCACCCTTAACATTAGCCAAGAGCTTTTTACTCAGACTCTTTACCGCTGCAGCAGACTTACCTCTCAACGATGGATTTGCATCTATCATTAATGCAACTGTACCTGCTACTACAGGGCAAGCCATAGAGGTTCCCGGCCATGATTCATAAAGATTATTATCAGGTGTGTTATAGGTTCCTGGTTTCGTTGTTGAATAGATTTCTTCACCTGGTGCTGCAATGCTCACCCATGATCCGACATTAGAAAAGATTGCCAACTGGCTTCCATTATCATGAATTGCACCAACCGAGATCACATTTGGAAATGCTGCCGGCCAGTGCATATGCTCACTGGTTTCATTTCCGGCTGCACATACAACTACAATTCCTTTAGAAATTGCTTTTGCGACTGCTTTTTGATTTACCAAATTCCAAGATGCACTACCTAAGCTCATATTGATCACATCAGCGCCATGTTCAACTGCATATCCGATACCCATTGCGGTAGAAGCATTTTCACTATATCCTTTCTTGTTGAGTACCCTGACAGGTAATACTGTCGCACTATATGCAACACCATAGACAGAATTATCTGCACCACCGGCTGCAGCGATACCTGCCACATGTGTGCCATGTCCATTTTCATCATCTGAATAACGAGTTGTATCAGTATCTTCTAACCCGCTAAGTGCATTATAGCCTTTAATAACCTTAGTTCTACCCAAGTCAGGATGATCTGCCCAAACACCTGAATCAACAACAGCGATCGTAACACCTTCACCATCTGCATAATCCCATGCAGTTTGTGAATTGATAAAAGTATGGAACCACTGTTTTACATTAGGTGTCGGGATTGTATGCGCTGCTTCAGGGGTAAGTACAGGAAATCTTGGATCTTCTTGTACTTCCTCTAAAAATGGATCTGTTTCCGGGATCTTTTTCTCATCTGTGATCTCTATGACAGATGGTTCTGGCATTTCATCCTCAACTGCTGCGATACTGTAAATGGTATCATAATATACTGCAGGTAACTCTGTATTCATATCTGCTCCTGCTTCTACCATAACACTTGGAGCAACATCGCCTGTTTCAAGAACACCTACATTATAAGCAAATTTCTTAAGCGTTGCATTGTAACACTTAGCAATCTGCTCTGCTTCTTCTTTCGTTTCAGCCCAAAAAACAACTTGTCCTGCATGATAATCTTTGCCCTCTACAAGTGCCTGTGCTTCTACTTTTCTACTATTTACTTCTTCTTTGTCTGCACGCATTTCTGCAGAAAGTTCCATCTCGCTGAATCCGTATTCAGCATACTTATTGATTCCTTCTGCTTCGTTTGCGCTGATCGTATTTTCAGATACAGCAATTTCTTTTACTTCTTCTGTCTCATTATCTGAAACAGTTTCTTCTGGCAAAATAACATTATCGCTTACCTGCTCCTCTACCGGCTTTTCATCCTCCACCGGTTTTTCATCTTCTGCCGGTACATCATTATCTGAAACAGTTTCTTCCTGTACTGCATCCTCTATAGGCAATACGGAATCTGAAACAGATGCCAATGCTGTAACAGGTGACTGTACCAACATCATTGCTGCAATTATGGCAGCAACAAGCTTCAACACTCCAACTTTTTTTCTTTGCATGACTTTCTCCCTTTCATGATTGATAGATATATTGTTTAACATACTGAATGTCAGTATATTAAAACCATAATTATGTTTGCTGATTCGGATCAATCAGCTGACTTAATATAATCCGGATACACATCCGGTTTTCCAAAGACCATTTTATCAATACGAGCCATTGCTTCTTCTACCGTATCTTCGATCTCGATCACACCGATGCCATAAGCATATTTGATCAGCTTTCCATCCACTTTTTCTGCGATTTTTGCTGCCTTTTCCTCTGTATCTGCTTCACAGATCAATCTGTGTTCTGTATATGGAAGAGTACCAACCTTCATTGGTTCAATCGGTTTCTCCTCACTTTTAAAATCCTCTTTGCCTTGACTACTTTGCACAGTGGCTGTATGCATAGCATCTATCTCTTGCTGCTTTCTTTCTTGCATTTCCTCATCAGACATAAAGATTTCGTCCGCACTTAACGTATCAGTACCAGCCGTTTCTTCCATATCAATTGTACCCTCTTCTGTGTTTACATCTTCATCTGTATTTGCATAGTCTTCTGATTCCATGCCTGTGTCACTCTGCATGCCGATATCTGAATCTGCTCTTTTTAAAAAAAGAACGACTCCGACAATCAAAATAACGATCACAATTGCAATAATAATCATAATAATATTTTTTCTCCTCAATGACAGTCTCTCCGTTCACATAAATAATTAGAAATAATTACTGTTACTAACATTATCTGGTTATATCGCAGACAAAATCAGTGTATCATTTTCTCCACTTTGCGTCAATTATTTCACCTCGTGCGTGGAACATTAAATTCGCGACCTGCATGAAAAGTTGAAAAAATCTTGTATAAAGTTCTACACGAAGGCACAAAAAAAGGCACCTTCCGGCTGATCGGAAGATGCCTGATGTTATTACTTTATCGCTATCTTAACGAAGTGTAAATCCTAGTCGTATCTTCTTGTTAGAGCCATCAAGCAATGATACTGTTAAAGTTGTTTTTCCTACATTTTGATAATGTAAAATCAAATATTGACCGCCTTCTATATATCGAATTTCTCCAATACAAACTTTATCATTTGAAGAATTCACCACCATACGTGGCTTCCATGCCTGACCACCCTCAAAATAAAGTTCAATAGGTATAATTGCTCCGCCTTGAATTGGTATAAGCTCACCAAATCCCATATATGTACATTTTGGATTGACTCTTATCGTGTATGTAGCAGACGCATTACTTCCATCCTTTGCTGTTGCTGTTACATAATAATACTCTAAGTTTGGTGTAGCTGCTGTTGTTGTTACTTTTCCGGTTTTACTGATTTTTAACCCAGGAATACCTTCTGAAATAGACCAATCTACTCCTTTATTAGATACAGTGCCATACTCTGTTGTCAGAGTTGCATTTAACTGCAGGCTCTTTCCTTGAGCAACCAGATCTGTTCCTCCTGCTTTTGGAGCAATGTTTACTTTTGAAACAGGATTTACTACTGTTACACTACATTTTGCTTTCTTATTTGAACCATCTGTTGATGCAACCACAATATCAGATTTACCTATGGCACCCCCTGAAGAGGCTACATAAATATCAAAATAACCGGTTCCTGGTATAATATCGGTAATTCGCACAATCCCCTCATTTGTGTTTTCAAATTTGACTGCATCCGAATTTCCACCTGTAACATAAAATCTGATTACTGCACTTGTCTGAGCATTAAAAGCTCCGGCTGTCCTAAATAATTTTGCTGCATTTATCTCTGATGTAATCTTGGTAATACCACTTTCGACAACTAGTATCCTTTTCGCTGCATATTTACCTGTACCATCTGTTGCTTCTGCTCTCACATAATAATATCCAGGTGTTGCATTCTTTACTGTTGTCAATTTACCTGCGTTGTTGATTTTAACTCCATTATCTGCAGGAGTTACAGACTATTTGACTTTCTTATTTGTAGCAGTCGCCGGGCTGACCACTACACTAAATGTCTTACTCTTTCCGGCTGCTAAATGCTCGCCCGGGCTGTTACTATGAATGCTGATACTATTTACCTTCTCCGTAACAGTAAGTTTAAATGTTGCTTTCTTTCCACTTCCATCATTTGCAAGTGCTGTGATTGTTGCAACACCACCGGCTTTTGTCCGAATAGCTGATGTATCTTGCGCTACTGTCGCAACAGCACTATTGCTGCTTGTCCAATAGAAATCTGATGCCTCAGCCTGAGAACCATCTACTGTTATTACTTTCAGATTTGAAATTCCTATCTCTTGGCTTAAGTCTAAGGATATCAAATTCTTGTTAATTACGCTGACACTTTTAATTCTGGTTGCATCAATTACTTCAAACACTGCACTGCCACTAATACCGGAAGCGTCTTTTGCTGTTGCCGTTACTGTATATGATCCAGGTGTTGCTGCTGCGTTCACAGTTACTTTTCCTGTTTTGCTGACGGTAATATTGTTGTCAGCAGGAGAGATGCTCCAGTTTACGGTTTTATTAACTGCATAGTCAGGCGCTACTGCTGCGTTAAATTGAATGCTCTTACCTTTTGCTACCCGTGTTGGTCCTGAAACTTTAACTTGTGTAACAAAAGGACTTAATGTCACTTTCACAGTTGAAACTGCACTGGAAACACCAGAATCATTAACTGCTATTGCTTTGATGGTATAGCTCTTTGCCTGATTTAATGTTAATGAAGATGAATAATAAAATCCTTTTTTTATTATACCGTTTACAAATGACGGTGTGCTTCCATCTGCAGAGTAGATGATAGTGTTATCGGCTTCTGCCTCTATAGAGATGGATACACTCTGCTTATCCGGGCTTACTGCTGCCGATATAATAGGTTTATTAGGTTTTGCTGTAGCCACAGCAACCTTTAAAGCCTTTGGCAGTGATATAATACCTTTACCCATTCCTGTACCTGCAGGTGTTGCATTTGCCTTCATTAATTTTTCAAGTGCATCAACTCTTGCAGGGCCTGTCAGTTGATAAATAGCCGGATTAGCAGATAATAATACCGCTGCCTCACCTGTTACAACAGGACATGCCATAGAAGTTCCCTGTAAACTATGATAATCATTGTTATTATAAGTAGCCCAGATATTAACTCCGGGTGCCGCAAGATCTACTGTAGATCCATAGTTAGAAAATGATGCTCTCTGATTATTATTATCGGTTGCTGCAACACTGATAACATGATTTTGCGAAGCCGGATATGCTCTGTCTTTATGTCCATCATTTCCTGATGCTGCTATAACTGTAACACCTGCTTCATAGGCATTATCAAGTGCTTCCTGCTTATCATCTGAATAAAAATATCCACCCAGACTCATATTGATCAGATCGACTTTTAAATCATTGACTGCATAGTTAATACCTTTTATGATATCAGCATCATCACCAGTACCTTCATCACCCAAAACACGAACATTATAAAGAGTCGCCCCCGGTGCAATACCACATCCGTACTTACCATTTAGACGTGCTCCGATAATACCTGCCACATGAGTACCATGTCCTACGATATCAGCTGTACCACTTGCCTCACCTGTGTAATCCTTGTGACCTGCAATTGGGAGTTCATCTGACACTGTAGTCAATGGTGTGACACCACTATCAACTATAGCCACTTTAATTCCAGTTCCTGTATATCCCGCTTTCCATGCATATGAGGATCCAACAGTTGCATGATGCCATTGGTAATGTTCGTCATTGTAAAGAAGATATGGTTCACTCGACACAAGCTGGTTATTATTTACAACCATTGCCGTTGATTCATCCTCAGTAGCTAAATCAGCAGCTACAGATGCATCAAGAGCTGCTATATCTTCTGACACGGCGTCTTCTTCTGTTATAGTAAAGAAAGAATCATCGTCAAGATCAAACGCATAATTTATGTAGTTTGGCCATACTGCCGGCAGATTATTTGTAATATCAGCTGATGCCGCTACTACGTCCTTTACGGTGTACTTTTCATTAATTGTCAATACTGCTACACCCTGTTGGAAATCAACTGATTCTGCCTGATAGGCTTTCCCAATTTTGTCTGCCTCTTCTTGTGAATCACATAAGAAATATACTTCATTTTTTACATAATCAATACCTTCTACTGCATGTTCAAAATCAGGAAGTGTTTCAGCCAGACGTTGCTTTTTTACTTGCTGTGTCTGTGTCAGCGTATAATCTGCCGGCATGGAAAAGGCTGTGATTTCATTTTCTGAAACTATTGTTTCCTCTGCCTCATTTGCAGATACTGCCATTTTTTCTGTTTCATTTGCAGATACTGCCGATTCCTCTGCTTCGTTTTCCTCTACGATAGGTTCCTCTACTTCCGGAACAACTATTGTTTCATTGTCTGATACAGATGGCATTTCATTTTCTGAAACCACACCCTGTACCGTTTCTGCTGCATATGCCGTTACCCTACCTGCGGATGGCTGTACAACCATTAGTACTGACAATAACAAAGACACTGCCGTACTGAATATACTTCTTTTCTTTCTACTCATTTTCTCCTCCTGCGTCATTTTCTATTGGATAGAATTTAAATAATTTATACTAATTGGCGGATAACCATTAGTTTCACCACGTTTGACCACTTCATAAGGGTCGTCATAGGTATAATAAGTTGCTACACCCTGCTTAAACTCTGTCAATGTAATCCCATAGAGCGAAGCGATTTCTTCTGCCTCTTCTTGTGTATCTACAAGTGCCATCAGTGAATCCTGTGCAATCATCTCTAAATCTCCGGATACAGTTCCCGTTGATCCGTTAATATCAACTACATACGTTTTTTCTTTACGCGTAAATAAAACAATCAGTACCACTATTATAATGATTGCAATCATCACCACTGCCATAGTCACAAGGATTCTTTTTTGATTTTTTTTGTCATTTTTTAAAAAAATCCTACTCACCTCCCAAACTAATATTAGTGTAGCATATTTCCAAATAAATGCAACGTGAAATTAGTAATTCAAACACATGTTAAATCTGTCAAAACCAAAGTTCTCTTTTTTTTGCTTCATCCATAATATAGGCCAACGCACTTGTTTCATCTGTGACCTCAGCTACTCTTTTTTTTGCA
>JAAYYM010000256.1 GCA_012515365.1 Clostridia bacterium | reverse complement strand
CAAAAAGCCGATTGTTCCGTACATGCTCATGATTAGCGGATAGAAGCAGAAGATGGCAACGGGGATCAGAAAGGTAATCAATAATGAAAGATATTTACCAATGATAACACGTGTTACAGAAATTGGGGCTGTATAAAGCAGTTGATCTGTATTCTGTTTTTTATCTTCTGTCATGATTCTCATGGTCAAAATTGGAGTCATCAATAAAATGATAAAAATAATAGAAGAAAGTGTGTATGCAAAATAAGGTGCTCCACTTCCGAGGTTGTATGCAGTAAAATAAATACCGCAGAAAAACAGTATGACAGCTATAAATACGTAGCCAATCACTGAATGAAAAATAGAACTAAGTTCTCTCTTACATATCGCCAGCATTCTCTGATTCCTCCTTTTTATTTTCTATGTTCACTTCAGTTTTTTCAATAGTTTCGCTTTTCTTTAACGTTTCAGTTTTTTCAGTAGTTTCGCTTTCCTTTAACGTTTCAATTCCTTCGGCAGTTTCATCTTCTTCAGAGCTATCATTCACTGTGGAAGTCAGTTCTAGGAAAACTTCCTCAAGAGAGGCCTGCTCAGATGACATCTCTAGAATTGGGAGGTGATCGGCTGCAAAAGCATAAAACAGTTTTTCACGCAGCTTTTCCGAATCCTGATCTGTAAATGAAATGATGATGTGCTGATGATCTTTTGTTTCTTCTGTTATGGAAAATGAAAAATCCGAATCTACATCTTTACATATAGCTTCGAGGGTATGTTCAATTTGTGCTTTTACGCCTTTGACTATGAGTAAAATGGTCTGATTACCTGACAGTCGATCTGACAGATTTTGTGGTGTATCATTTGCAACCAGCTGTCCTTTACTCATGATCATGATCTGGTCACAGACTGCACTGACCTCAGACAGGATATGAGAGCTTAAAATGATGGTGTGATTTTCTTTTAGACGTTTGATCAAATCACGTATTTCAATTATCTGCTTTGGATCAAGCCCGACAGTAGGTTCGTCTAGTATAATGACTTCCGGATAACCAATGATTGCCTGTGCCAAGCCTACTCTTTGGCGGTATCCTTTTGATAAATTACGGATGATACGTCCACTGACATCTTGTATACCGGTCATTTCCATAACATCTGCTATCATAGAGGTTCGCTCTGATTTTTTAACCTTTTTAAGTTCTGCCACAAACTTAAGGTACTCCAATACGGTCATGTCCTGATAAAGCGGTGGCAGCTCAGGAAGATATCCGATGTAGCTTTTAGCCTTCTCCGGCTCTTTAAAAATGTCACATCCATTTACAGTGACAGTACCTTCTGAAGCACAAAGATAGCCGGTGATAATATTCATGGTTGTGCTTTTGCCGGCTCCATTGGGACCAAGAAAGCCATAAACCTGACCTTTTTCAACGCGAAATGTCAAATTTCTGACTGCTTCGTGTTTTCCGTATCTTTTTGTAAGATTCGTTACTTCTATCAACTTTTTCACCCTTTCTTTAGCCTTAAACGCCTTTACAAGGCGGACTAATTCAAAATTCTTAATAATCAAAAATCACATAGCGTATCGTATCATTTAATTGTGATAAGAATTACAAATAAATGTGAAAAAAATGTGAAAACCAAATCAGAATAAATTTGCCAGAAGAGATACATACTATAAAAAGGGTAATGACGAAACAATTTATGAAATCTGTTCTTAAGTTTGTGAGTTTTGCCATTTCATGATAAAAAAGAAAGTAGAGGAATTAATAATGGATTATGTGAATGCATTCTGGGTGGGAGGACTGATTTGTGCACTGGTTCAGCTGTTAATGGAAAAAACGAAGCTGATGCCGGGAAGGATCTTGGTATT
>JAAYYM010000255.1 GCA_012515365.1 Clostridia bacterium | reverse complement strand
AGTATAATTCCAATCTTTTTAAATGTAATTCCTTTTAAAAAAGGAAGAAAGAATGAAACCAGATAAAGTTGAAATGAGTAGAAAAGCAACCACTCACAAAACTGATTACTTCCATTTAAATATAAATGAATTCTTTGGCATAGATATTCAAACAGAGCCATTGCCGGAGGATATGATTGAAACATAGAAAATGAAAGAGGGTTCGTTCCAAAATCATCCAGCATCGTCATAACCTTAACAATATCAGCCCAGTGTGAAAATTCATCCCATGCAGTTGCCAATTTTCCATAATCCAAAAAAAGAAACAGTAAAGCAAATAATAAGAAAACGCAAAGCCCCGGAGTGACCAGATTATTCAAACATTCTCGGAAATTCTTTTTTCGAATCACCCATATCGCAGAAAATATATACATTCCCAATCCAAGGCATAAAATCAAAATGACACCAACTTCTAAATGTCCAAAAATGCCGCATAAGAACAGCAAAATAATCATTGCTGAGCACGTAATCGGTAGCATTTCTTCATACTTTTTGTTAAATACCGAGGCTCCTAAAACACCCCCCGCTGAACAAATTGCCAAAAAAATCAAACATGTCAACATGGTATATCCCCTCTCATTTTATCGCTAGTTTTCCCTAATAATTGATGTTTCTTCTCTTACCTTAATTCCAACTGCATCAACAACTCGATTCAATACAGTGTCATATACTACAATGTTCAATTTGTATCCATCTCGAAAGTAATTAACTCCGTCTACTATCATTCCACTTGCATCATGCATGGTCTCCTCATATTTGCCACTAACGCTCTCTACATATTCACGTTCCATGCAAAAATCACTTGTACCATCTTCCATGTACCATTGGTAATTCGGTTCGTTATTACTGAATTTCTCCACACCGTTGCATAAAACAATATTTCCATACTGATTCACCATTTCTACATCCATTCCCAAGCCTGCAAGTTTCTGCAAAACCTCCTCAGAAAGTTGAAAATCATTCCCCATATTTCTTGCGGACATCATCACAATATAATCATCCCTGTTGATTTGATCAAGATAGGTTGAAAAATCAGATGTCTGCACCAACTGATATGCTATCAGTTCATGCTCCAGCAATTCAGCATTTCTATCCCATGAAGCATACCGTTCATCCCCTCGATGATCCGGTAATTCATAATTTTCATCCAAATAATTTCCCAAATAATTAGTATACTTTACATTTCCCTTTTCATTCAAATGAGACCAATCAACAAAATCCTGTGAAAAATCAATTTCCAGTTCATCATAACGTACATTACAATAAATATAAGGCACTTTCTTCTTATCCGCGTATTGATAAATAGCATTAAATATCTCTTGAGAGCCCTCATTTGTTGCATACGGTGCACATACTAATATAACGGGAATATCCTCCTCACCGGCGAAATTAATCGTTTTCATCAGGTAGTCTCCCATCTTTTCATTGGAAAATGTTGCTTCCGATACATGGTGGACATTGGTTTTTTCCTGTGGATTCGTCCCAAACTTTGGAACAAATCCCTTGAAATTTTCCATCCCACTGTCGTATTTGAAATCATCCTCTGTAATCATCGTATATCTGGAATGATATCGCGCAAACCGATTGAGATAATCAGCATACCATCCCTCTTTAATACTCTTATTTACCGCTTCAACAAAATTAAGATTAAAGTTCATTCCATATAGATTGTCAATGGTCCATCTTTCCGTCTGAAACTCTGCACTATGAAAGGTAGCAGAAAAAACCTCCAACACTATCACCTTAGGTTTCTGCGTCTTCAACGCTTCCTTCAAACAAAAATAGGTATTCCAAAAAGGTTGCTCTGCCGCTCCAAGGTCATAAGCAGCTATTCCATATTCGCTCCACAGAATACCGGTATTAACATTGGTATACATATGCGAACTGCCTAAAAAGAGAACGTCAACAGTATTCTCCGGGTTTTTATAAAATGCATGCATCTGATCAATACCATCCGGGGATTTGAAGCGTAGAATCTTCACAACAAATGTCATAATAAGAGATACACATATGATAAATGCTACAATCTTAATCGTTTTTTTCAGCATAATGTCTCCTGTTAGCTTTTGATAATATCAGAACTCAAAATAGAGGAATATCTGCGGATCATACGCT
>JAAYYM010000254.1 GCA_012515365.1 Clostridia bacterium | reverse complement strand
AGGACAGGGAAATTTCTTTAAACCGGGAACATATGTGTCTATTGCAGAAGCGGCAGATGTATCAGAGTATACACTGAATCTCGACAGTGTCAGCAGCAGACTTGATTCTAAGATTTCAATAGAAGACAGGGCGGATATGGCTGACTGGCTTGAAAGATTCGGAGGTGTCGATATAGCAGACATTGATGTGACAGATGCAGAGAGCCTTGTGAAACTGTGGCAGCAACACTACTCAGCGGACATAGACCAATCGGATCTGATTATTGCTAAGAGAAAGTATTATGCTCGCCTGGATAAGAAGATAGATGGCATTCTTGAAGACACAGATCTGAATATCGCACAGACGGACGCCGAGACAGGAGAAGTGTCAGTGGCTAAGACGATTGCATCTACTTCATATGCCAATATCTCGGATTTTGCAGATAAGAGAACCTTTATCCTTGGAACTGACAATTTCGGAAGGGATGTATTGACTGAACTTGTGTCTGCGATTAAGACTTCACTTAAGATTGGACTGATTGCCGGGCTACTTGCTACGGGTATTGGCTTGATCCTTGGCTTGCTGGCGGGATATCTAGGTGGATTTATAGATGATGCAATCATGTTTGTAACCAATCTGTTCACGGTAATACCAAGCTTTGTACTGTTGATTCTGATTTCATACAGTGTTGGAAATAATGCAAGAGGAGTTATGATGGTTGCATGTATCATCGGACTGACATCATGGACGTGGACAACAAGGTCTGTGCGCTCACAGGTTATTTCTTTACGTAATAGGGATCATGTGAATTTGTCAAAATTATCTGGTCATAGTCTGGTAAGGATTATTATGACGGACATCTTGCCGTACCTTGCTTCATATGTTGTCATGGCATTGATTTTACAGATTTCATGCGGCATATTGTCAGAAGCACAATTGTCTATGATAGGTCTTGGCCCGGCGACGACGAAGGTATCAACCCTGGGGCTTATGATGAACTGGGCCATGACATACAGTGCTCACTTGAATGGAGCATGGTGGGCGTTTATACCGGTTATTCTTGCCATTACTCTTATTTCATTTTCACTTAATCTGATGAATACAGGACTGGATCAGGTATTCAATCCACAGTTAAGAGAGTAAGGGGGGGAAAGACAATGGGAAAAGTGATGCTCGAAGTAGAAAATCTGAAAACAAAATATATTACCCGCTTCGGTGAAGATGTCTATGCGGTAGATGGGGTTTCTCTCAAAATAGAAGAGGGAAAATCACTGGGAATCGCAGGAGAGTCAGGTTGTGGTAAATCCACACTTGCCCTGTCCTTGATGGGATATTACTTTGCACCGCTTCATTACCAGAGCGGTATCATCAGGATTGACGGAAGAAACATTTCGGGTATGAAGCCGGATGAAGTACGCAGAAACATACTTGGAAATGAAATCGCGTATATTCCGCAGGCAGCCATGAATGCGCTGAATCCGACACAGAAGATTATTGATTTCATCGAAGATGTGATCCGTGCACATGAGCCGAAGACGGCTAAGAAGGATATATATGATCTGGCAAGAAAGAGATTTGAGACACTTGGATTGGAGGAATCTGTACTGCAGAAGCATGCAGTGGAATTATCCGGCGGAATGAAGCAGAGAGTCGTCATTGCGATTTCAACAATATTATCCCCAAAGGTACTGATTGCAGATGAGCCCTCATCGGCGCTGGATGTGACATCACAGAAAATGGTGATTAAGATGATGCGCGATCTGATGGAAAAGGGATATATTAAATCCATGATCTTCATTACACATGAATTGCCTCTTCTATATAACGTAACAGATGATATTATGGTTATGTATGCCGGACAAATTGTGGAAAGGGGCAGTGCCGAACAGATGGTATTTGACCCGATTCATCCGTATTCCAAGGGGCTAATGGGATCTATCATCGTTCCGGAAGCAGGACTTCGTGATGCGAAGCTGACTGCAATTCCGGGAACACCTCCGAACCTTAAGAAACCACCTAAGGGATGCAGATTTGCGGACAGATGTAAGTATGCACAACCTGCCTGCATGCTGCATGGTATCGCCGAAACAGAGACAGAAAACGGACGTATGTACCGTTGTTATCTGACAGAAGAACAGTTGAAGGAGGTCAAAGTCCATGAGTGAAGTAAACCGGAAGAATGATGAACGTACATTGTGCTTAAGTGGTGCAGGAGTCACGAAGGTATTCGGCTTTGGAGACAGCAGGACAGTTGCAGTGGATCATGTCAATTTCGATTTTTATGAGGGAGAGATTATCTCCATAGTAGGAGAGAGTGGTTCAGGTAAGACGACACTGTCTAAGATGCTGCTGGGGCTGATTAGTGTTACCGAGGGTGGAATTCAATTTCAGGGCAAAGCCAGAGATATCGGAAGCCGGAAAAAGAAAAAGGAATACTGGAAGGGGATTCAGGCGATATTTCAAGACCCGTTTTCATCTTATAATGTATTTCATAAGATAGATACAGTTCTCTTAGACTGTATCAACATGAGAGGCGGGCGTTCCCTTCCGTATGCAAAGAAAGTAGAAATGATGACAGAAGCGTGCAGTTTCGTGAATCTGAAATTTGAAGAACTGACGAATAAATATCCGTTTGAATTATCAGGCGGACAGATGCAGAGACTGATGATTGCAAGAATTTTCTTATTAAAGCCAAAGATTCTTCTGGCGGATGAACCGACTTCCATGATTGATGCCTGCTCACGGGCAACGATTCTGGATATGCTGCTTAAACTGCGTGATGAGATAAATATGACGATTATATTCATTACACATGATATTGGTCTGGCTTATTATATCTCAGATTCCGTCTATATTATGGAGCATGGAAAGTTCGTAGAGCATGGCCCGGCAGATGCAGTTATTTTAAATCCTACAGCAGATTATACAAAGCGTTTGATAGCAGATGTTCCAAAGATTCATGAGGAATGGGATCTGTCAACCGTATAGTCACAAAGCTGTTTGCCAGTAGTCACAAAAACTGTTTACCAGATCATTTTGGAATGCTATAATCAGAACAACAAATGAGGAAGGCTGTCAAGTTTGAATTGTTATTAAGAAATAAATTTGCATTGGGGCAGGACAACGAAATGTTTACAGATTATCATGTTCACACAGATTTTAGTGATGACTCAACTTATCTTATGAAATCAGTTATTGAAGATGCTATCGCGATGGGGATGGATGAAATATGCTTTACAGACCATGTTGATTATGGTATTAAGCAAGACTGGCATTCGTGTTCAGAGATTGTATATCGCGATGGGAAGCCATTGTTGAATGTTGATTATCCTCTTTATGAGCAGTGTATTCAACAATTTCAATATACTTATGGTGCAACAATATCAATAAAAATGGGATTGGAGTTTGGAATACAGTTACACACAATCCCGCGATATGAGGAGTTGTTTAAACGTTATTCATTTGATTTCATCATATTATCAGTTCATGAGATAGACAATCAAGAATTCTGGTCACAGGATTTTCAGAATGGGAAAACACAGCAGGAATATAATGAGCGATATTATCAAGAATTGCTGGAGATCGTAAAAAGATACAAAAACTATAGTGTGTTAGGACATTTGGATTTGATTACACGTTATGATCAAAGCGGGGTTTATCCATTTGAAAAAGTACGTCCAATCATAACTGAAATACTTAAAATCGTAATCAGGGACGGTAAAGGGATTGAAGTGAATACTTCCAGTCACAGATATGGGCTAAAGGATTTGACCCCTTCAAGAGATATTTTAAGGCTATATCATGAACTTGGCGGAAGCATACTTACCATTGGAAGCGATAGTCATGAAAAAAAAGATCTTGGATCGTGTATCAAAGAGACCAAGAAGGAATTGTCAGTACTCGGATTTGATACATATTGTACCTTTCAAAGAATGGAACCACAGTTCCATTCACTTCTTGATGATAGAGAACATAAAGAATGAAGAGAATTGGGTGATTGAGATTCCCGGATGGACGTGATTGATTATGAGTCAGATAAGATATTCTTATCTGGCTTTTTTAATTATGTTGTCTGAAAATAATAGGATGTATATGGAGTAGAAAAATGAATTTATTAAATGATAATATTAAAAAATTATATCTCAAATTCTTGATCCCTTCGTTGGGAAGTGCGATGGTAATGTCTGTTTACACATTAACAGACGCAATTGTAATAGGAAAAGGAGTAGGTGC
Organism: Clostridia bacterium; assembly: GCA_012515365.1. Next base: position 4,624 of record JAAYYM010000254.1, on the reverse strand, counting down.
GGATGCGCTTGCAGCACTTAGTTTTACGACTCCATTATTGTGTATTTCACTTTTACGAAATGTTTTGCTTAGTGGGATCGGAATTATTGTTATGCCGGGAATTTGGGGTGGGAATGTTCTGTGGATGATCATACCCATAGTGGAAGTGTGCGTTATGTTTATTAGTGCAGTAATGCTTTATTGGAATAGAAATATTAGTGACAATACAATGATAGGATATTGACAAAAAGCAATCATCCATATATAATGATGATAGGATATTAACAAAAACCTATCATATAAATATGGAGTTGAAATGAATGATAGAAGGCAAGAGAATCAGGATTTATTCATGAATTATATAATTGATGAGGCAAAGAGAAAGCAGATCCTACTTAGTCTAACAACTATAGACTTCTCTGAGATATTACCGAATGAACATGCTGGATATGAACATGAAATGTTATATGTATTTGGAAAAGATGTAAACTTATTGCATAGATTTGGTGCTGGAGGAGACGTGGTTTCCATCTACATCAAATTTAACAAGTTGGAATCGAAATATGTAATTGTTATTTCGTTCCATAAACAAAGGCATCCATTGAAATATAAATTCAAATAACAAAGGAAGCAAATTAGAGGAGGATAACACAATGGCAAAGGAGAGAAAAGTGGATTTCTGTACACAATGCAGAAAAGAAACGACATATCAGTTGCGTAAGAGAATTGTCTCAAAAGTGATTAAAGAGAAAACTTATGATTTTGAAATTATAGTCGCTGTGTGTGATGAGTGCGGACGGGAAATGGATATTCCTGGGTTAATGGATATTAATATGAAAAGTATTGATGAACAGTACCGAAAAAAAGAAGGTCTTGTTAGTGTTGATGACATTCAAAAGATTATGGATATATATAACATTGGAAAAGCCCCATTATCCGTTGCGCTTGGTTTTGGTGAAATAACTATCACACGGTATTTAGCAGGTCAAATGCCATCTAAAGAATATTCAGACATTATTAAGAAATCGTTGTCATCACCTACTTATATGATTGAATTGTTAAACAAAAATGCTGAGAAACTAGGAGAAACTGCATATAGAAAAGCAATCCAGGCTGCTGAAAAAATAGCAGGATTTTTTTGCGTTTCAGATAAAATGCTTTTATCAATATCATATATATTTGACCAGATGCAGGAGATAACTCCATTAGCATTACAGAAAATCCTATACTTCATACAGGGAATATACATGGTTATGTTTGGCGAGCCTTTATATGAAGAAGATTGTATGGCATGGGTTCATGGACCAGTATATGAAGAGGTTTATGATTTGTTTAAAGATTTCAAATACAATCCAATTGAGGATAATAGATTTGCTATATTTAAAGAACGATTTGAGAAACTAAGCGACCAGGAAAAGAAAGTAATAGATTTGGTCATTCATTCATTTGGTAAGTATAGTGGAAAAGTATTAGAGACTATTACTCATAATGAAACTCCATGGAAAGAGGCTAGAACTGATTATGAGTCATTACAACCATCACGAGAAATAATAGATAAAAATGAAATTAAGAAGTATTTCAGTTGGGTTTCAAACAATTATGGAATTGATACTGCGGAGAAATTGAATAACTATATTCAAAGTTATATGTGAACCGCCGTTTCTAGTTCTTTCTGCAGTGATTTAGCTGCTATTATGACAACATTTGTTGTTATAGCACCAACAAAAAAATCACGCAAACCAGCATTGTTAATGGTTGGTAGGATCGAAATATGAGTCACTATAAAAATGTATCGGAAACTTTGATAGGGTTTCCGATATTTTTTTTGAGGAAAAAATGTAAATAAGTATTGGCAGGTTACCACTCGGTCACTATAATTAAAGTTACCGAGCGGTAACAAAAAAGGGAGGAACTGAATGGAAGTAAACACAAAAGAGCGTATTTTACAAGAGGCATTAGTTTTATTTGCACAGAATGGTTATATGGCTACATCCATGAGTGACATCGCCAAGAAGCTGGACATTACCAAACCTGCATTATATAAACATTACAAAAGTAAACAGGAAATTTTTGATAGCATTGTAGAGAGAATGAATCAAATGGATCAGCTAAGAGCAGAAAAATATCAAATGCCGGAAGGAACATTTCAGAAAATGGCAGAAAGTTATAACAGGACACCGTTAGAGAAGATAAAAATCTTTTCAGAGGTGCAATTCAGGCATTGGACAGAGGAAGATTTTTCTTGTAACTTTAGGAAAATGCTGACACTTGAACAGTACAGAAATGAAGAGATGAATCAGCTATATCAGAACTATTTAGCAACTGGACCGATTCAGTTTATGACAGAACTTTTTGCCGAAATGCTGAAAGAAAAAGGAAGAAAAGATAATCCTAAACAAGTTGCAATGGATTTCTATGGTCCTATTTTCTTGTTAATCAGCATGTACGATCTTGCAGGACAAGAAAAGGAACTGCTGCAGTTATTAAAAGAACATATTGAACAGTTTGCAAAAAGACTGGGATTTGAGTGACATTAGAAAGAGGGTGTTTGAATGAGTGAGGAAAATACTCAAAATACGGGTTGGCTGATTAAAGCAATCGTATACACAACAAATACAGGAAGTACAAAAGAATATGCAAGAATTTTAGCGGATCAAACAGGCTTTAGCTCTCATGATGCGAGAAGTGATAGACCGTATGGATGAGGATATGTTTGAGCTTTTTATGAAATATCATTATGTTACTTGTGAACGCGGTGATTTTGTCGGTGTTACAAGCCATGCGCTCGATATATTTAAAAATGAGAAAAAACTATTGTAGGAAAAATAGTAGACAGAATATTGTTCATCCGCCACGGCAGGATATTTGGGGCATGACAAAATCCTTGTGATTCCAACGTTTTCTATACTTCAAATTTGATTTTACCAACGATTTACCAATAAAGCGAACATAAGTGAGCGCTACATCTTGACCGAAGGTCAAGATGATTACTCGGAGCGTCAGATTTGCAGTTTTGTATTAATAGACTAGATTTATGAATATTTTTGCCACTTGCGGCAAAAATATAAAACATAGAGTTTACAAGTAGACATAATAGATATATAATTGGCTTTATAAAAGTGACGTTATCGACAAAAATATTTATTGGTGGAGTAAAAAATGGAAATAAAAAGAGATGTGTATCTTAATCGGCTGATTAATCGAAAAAACAATGGATTTGTCAAAGTGATTACAGGTATCAGAAGATGTGGAAAATCGTATTTGTTAAATACATTGTTTTACAATCATTTGATTAAAAACGGTATTAAAGATAATCATGTGTTAATGTTTGCATTTGACTCTGCGGACGATTTAATAAGGATTGGCGAGGATCCTCTTTTGTTTGATAATGCGAAAGAAGATAGAAAGGTGGATCCTAAAAGATTTTTGGAGTATTTAAACCAACAAATCATAGATAAAGAAATGTATTATTTGCTGTTGGATGAGGTTCAGAATCTTGGTGCATTTGAGTCTGTACTAAATGGATTTCTGCGTAAAAAGAATTTAGATGTATATGTTACTGGGAGTAATTCCAGATTTCTTTCAAAGGATATTTTGACAGAGTTTGAAGGACGTGGTGATGAAATTCATGTTTTACCATTATCATTCTCTGAATTTTTCAGTGTGTATGATGGAAGTAAAGAGGAAGCATTTGATGATTATTCTGTTTATGGGGGACTTCCGGCAGTGGCACTTATGGGGACAGAAGAACAAAAGGTGTCATATCTTACAACTCAAATGAAAAATTTGTATCTAAGAGATATTATTAACCGGTATCATTTGCATGAGGATTGTGCGATAGGAGAACTATTGGATGTGATTTCCTCTGGGATTTCAACGTTAACGAATCCAAGAAAACTTTCTGCCACCTTTGCATCTGTAAAGCAAACAAGAATAAGCGAAGTAACAGTAGACAAATATATTGAACATATGGAAGATGCATTTATGCTTAACAGAGTGAAGAGATTCGATGTAAAGGGAAGAAAATATATAGGAACTCCATATAAAATATACTTTGAAGATGTGGGACTTCGCAATGCAAGATTGAATTTTAGACAAATTGAAGCCACTCATATTATGGAAAATATTATTTACAATGAATTGCGTTTCCGTGGTTTTAAAGCTGATGTGGGTGTTGTAGAATCACGGGAAAGAGACGAGACTGGGAAAGAGATAAGAAAGCAGTTGGAAATTGATTTTATAGCCACTATGGGAAGTAAAAAGTATTATATCCAATCTGCTTATGCAATTCCTGATGAGGAGAAATACAAGCAGGAAACTAGATCCTTTGATAAAGCAAATGATTCTTTTAAGAAGATTATTTTGGTAGAAAAAAGTATGAAGCCAAGACGTGATGACAATGGTTATGTCATGATGGGGGTGAAAGAGTTTTTACTGGATGTTAATAGTTTGGATTGCTAGTGCAAAGCGTATAAAAACAGGAGTTATGAGAAAATGATAAAAATATTATTTGTGTGCCACGGCAGGATTTACCGGGCATGATGAAAAGTCTCAAATTGTCTTATAAGTCCCGAAAATAAGCGTTTTTTGTGTTTCGCTCTCAATTTTACCAAAGATTTACCAATATTTCTGGAGAGTCAGACTT
>JAAYYM010000253.1 GCA_012515365.1 Clostridia bacterium | reverse complement strand
CCCCTGTTATTTGCAGTACAACTGAATTTTTTGCACATCCGGAACCTGATTTGGTACCCAAAAGACGTACAACTGAATTTTTTGAGTTATGTCCGTATAATGGTGTAAATTGAAAAGTTCAAAAAAATGAGAACATGCTTCTTCATTCGGTTACAATGTAGTTACCAGACAACACGAAACCGGAGGAAAAGAAACATGTCTCAAGTCCATATTACAGTAGAATACGAAGAAATGGTATCCCTTTTATCGAAAGATAGAAATGAAGCATTTGCAGTTCTGATGAAGAAAGTTTTAGATGCCTTTCTTTTAGCGGAATCAGAAGAGCAAGTCGGAGCCGGCAAGCATGAGAGAAGCGAGGACAGAACGGATTATCGCAATGGCACCCGTGATCGTCCCCTCGTGACAAGGATAGGAAAGATCACACTCAAGGTACCACGTCATAGGGATGTTCCTTTTGTAACGATGATTTTTGATAGCTATCAAAGAAATGAAGCAGCCTTGATCTCCACCATGGTAGAAATGGTTATTCAAGGGGTCTCGACCCGAAAAGTCACAAATGTAGTAGAAGAATTGTGTGGAACCAGCTTCTCGAAATCAACGGTATCCGAGCTGTGCAAACGTTTGGATGAGATTGTAAACCAGTTTAAAAATCGTCCGCTTACAACGCCATATATGTTTGTGATAACCGATGCGAAATATTTTAAGGTAAGAGAGAACCATAGTATCGTATCAAAAGCCTTCATGGTTGCAATGGGAATCACAGCAGATGGTCGCAGGGAAATCATCGGGTTTGATACTTACGAAACGGAATCGGAGGCAACATGGATACAATTTTTAACCAGCCTTAAGGATCGAGGGCTTACTGACATCAACATGATCACATCAGATGCTCACAGTGGTTTGATTGCAGCCCTCAAGAGCGTTTACCCGGAGGTGCCATGGCAAAGATGCCAATACCATTTCTTAAAAAACATCCTCCATGAAGCCCCAAAAAAAGAGCAGACAGGATTACAGACAGAGCTTCGTGATATGTTTACAGCAAAGACTATGAAAGAGGCCAGGAAGCTTCGGGATGAGATTATCAATGACTACAAGGATGTGGCTCCCAAGGCAATGGAACGATTGGATAATGGATTTGAGGATGCAATGACTGTGATGTGGTTGCCGGAAGGAATGCGAACCCCACTACGCACATCAAACTACATCGAACGTGAAAATGGCGAGTTAGAGAGGCGTTCTGCAGTCATTCGGATCTTTCCCAATGTAGCCTCCTTAAATCGTTTAATGGGGGCCGTATTGATAGATAGGCACGATTTAATGAGTACCAGAAACGCATTGTTTACAAAAGAAAGATGTATGGCTGCAATCAATGAAATCAAGCCAAGGCTAATTCAAATAGCTCAAGAACAAGTAAAGCTATTAAAAGCAGCTTAAGGCTTTTACATAAAGCAGTGATGGAAGGATTGGATAAAGGCCCTACAGGGCAAAAGCGTTTATGCCGCGAAAGCCTGTTTATATGGGGCCGACCCTCTGGTAAACTCTTGGCGGCAGAAAGACGCCCAAAGAGCAGTATATTTCTGCCTAAAAAAGGGAGTCCAGAGGGTCGGGGGCCCCATGTCAACAGGATCGTTGAATAAATGCGGTTCGACCATCACAACACATCCGTTATCACCGGAAACGAACAGGTAGCCGAACGAATTTACACACAAAAAAGGACTTGACCGATTAAAAACCTTATCACATTTTATATGGTGTCAATGTGCTGGTGGATTTGACGCTTACGTATCTACTTGTATTTTTTATCTTAATTACTAGAAGAAATGCTACGAGAAAAAATATATTACTTATCT
>JAAYYM010000035.1 GCA_012515365.1 Clostridia bacterium | reverse complement strand
TTGGAAAAGGAGTGAAATTTATGCCAACATTTAGATTTGATTTGAACAATGAATACAGTGATATGCTAGTGGATGATGCAGCAGATAAGAGAATGAGTATTCAAGAGTACATTCGTTATAAATTATTTAACGAAACAACCATTTTTTCTGTTGACGAAGTGATCAAAAGAATTCAGGCAGGTGATTTTGATGGTAAGGAGTTTACCGTACCTGATGTTTTCACAGAAGAAGAATGGTCACAGATTGATAGAGGGAAAGCAGGTGTATTAGGTAGGAACTTTTATATTCATATCACCAAGAACCCTGATCTAGGAATTAGCTTTGTAAAGGATAGAAATATTAAACGTAGAGCAGTGTACATATATGAAAATACAGTATTAAAGAACGATCCAGTATATAGGCCGATTGTAGAGAAAATTGCTACATGGATTAAATATGAAGAAAATAAACCCAAGACAGAATATAAGAATGATGCAGAAAATCATGATAAATACAGAGCTGCACATGATTTAGATTGTATTCTCAGAAATGGTAATTTGAAGGCTGATACCATTTTTTCTTTATGGCGTCCGCTTAGATTTGCATTAGTTAGCGTAAGTGGATATGAAAAGATAAAAGAAGTAACTGGTATGGCTCTAGAACAGAGTGTTTCATTTTTGAAAGCCCTTATTTGTGATGCTAATTTAAAGAAGTTACTTCCAATAAAGAATGAAACAACCAGGTTACTATCGGAGTTATTTTACTATGGTCAGCGGATTGAAAATACAATGTTGCTTCCGAAGCGCGGGTTGCAGAATAGAGGATGTGCACCATATCATGACTACATGCCTTATTTCTTATATGAATGCTTTAAGGGTGGTAACTTCCACGATGTATTCGGATCTGATGAAAAGGTGTGTGAATGGATAGAGTCAGAAAATTTGAAATGCTTCTTTGATGGAGATGTACGCCAAGATAATATTATTGATTTATCTGGTACAGGAGATGTTAAGAACGGTCTACCAAATGATATAAATGTTCTTCTGAGGAACTATATTACTATATTAATGAAGAGACAAAAATAAAATACGATGATTATGTATAGGGATATCGCAGAAAATGCGGTGTCCTTATTTTTTGAGTATGTGAAAGTTTTCTGTAAATAAGTTTACCTTTTGCAGAATATTGCGGGATAAACTCACAAGCTGGGTATATTCTTTCCAAGCTGGATGCTTTGATAATTCCCTTGTTGCATCGGCAATGCTACGATAATACCAGCCATGTTCTGATTTGTCTTTTTGATTAAAACGATCCCAAAGTCTATCTCCTATGGCTTGATAATCACGATACATCGCTCGAACATTGGATAGCTTGTCCCCAAGGGCAATCATTTTTACAGCCAGATGTTCTTCATTGTTTAACGCATCTATTGTCTCTTGCTTTCGTAACTTCCAGGTTTCTGTTGCAGGTATTTCTTCTCGTTTATTCTCACTTTCGGCACTAACAAATGCTGTTACCCGTTGACCAAACTCTTCAATTAACTGATAAACAGTAGTGGGTGTATCCT
>JAAYYM010000252.1 GCA_012515365.1 Clostridia bacterium | reverse complement strand
TAAGGCATATAAGATAAAACATTACGTACCTTTTCCGTAAAGCGATAAATTGTTTTATCATCCTTTTCAATCGCATCCCACTTATTAACGGCAATGATGACGCCTTTTCCACGTTCATGAGCGATGCCGGCGATCTTAGCTTCTTGTTCTGTAATGCCCTCTACTGCATCGATCACAATGATAACGACATCTGCACGTTCAACCGCACTCACAGTACGAACAATCATGTACTTCTCCAGTTCTTCTTTTATCTTGTTTTTACGTCGCAGACCTGCAGTATCAATAAAGACATATTCTTTTCCATCATGAATAACAGGCGTATCAACAGCATCACGTGTTGTTCCTGCAATGTCTGAAACGATCAGTCTGTTTTCTCCTACCAGCTTATTTATAATGGAAGATTTTCCGACATTCGGTTTACCGACAATCGCAATTTTCGGTCTAGTATCTTCCTCTTCTTCTGCACTCTCATCCGGAAAATGTTTGATAATCTCATCTAACATTTCACCAAGTCCAAGTCGGTTTGATGCTGAAATCGGGAATGGATCTCCGATTCCCAGATTGTAAAACTCATAAACATCTGCTTCAAACTTTTCAAAGCTATCCACCTTATTAACAACAAGAATGATTGGCTTTGCAGAACGTCTTAACATATCCGCAACTTTTGAATCCGCATCTACCAGTCCCTGTTTTACATCTACTATAAATATGATAACATCCGCAGTATCGATTGCGATCTGTGCCTGCTCACGCATCTGGGACAAAATGATGTCCTTGCTATCTGGCTCTATACCACCTGTATCGATCATGGTAAAATACCGGTCAAGCCATGTAACATCAGCATAAATACGGTCACGCGTTATACCCGGAGTATCTTTAACAATACTGATCATTTCACCTGCCAGTGCATTGAACAGTGTCGATTTTCCTACATTAGGTCTTCCTACAATTGCTACGATTGGTTTACTCATTTTTACTCTCCTTATGAATTCATCTTTTGCAATCCGCCTTTCATACAATGATGAATCCTATCCGCTTGATTTTACAATATCTACAGGTACTTGTAAAGTAAAGAAATACTTAAGCAAGCAAAAAGCACCCCGGTTTGTACCGAGGTGCTATGATGCTACTATCCTAAAACTTACAACGACTTAACTTACAATGACTCAACTTATGGCACTTCAACCTCAACATTCTTCAGGGTCATCTTGGTTCCATATTTCTTCATTGCATTCTTATATGCTGTCTTAGCTTCATCAGACGCTGTCGGATCCACAGCTTCTGCCTTAAGTCGTGCCAGCGGAGCTGCATACATGGAATCAGCCTTTACAATATAGATGACTGTACTCTTTACTTTGTAATCCTTCGTTTGATTAGGCTTGATACCTTTCAATCCAATCTCATCTCCGTGAGCTGTAACTTCTAAATCTTTAGACTCACTGTAAATATCATAAATTCCTACATCTGCATTGTCAAATTTTACAGTATACGCTGCGTTGACATCAGATGTGTTTACTGATGCACCTGCGATTTTCTCCACTTTAAATTTCTGCGATGCAGTCGCTCCAATCTTGATTGTGATTGGTGTTGTGATTTCTGTATAGGTATCCGTAATATGATACGTTAAATAGCCCTTCAGGTCGTCCTTTTTGATTGCTTTCATTGCAGCCTGAATTTCCTCAACAGTTGCAGTATCTGCCCACGTCTTTTTGAAGGTAATGACACCTGTATCACTAATTTCAAAGTAATCCGTGAACCTATTCTCTTGTCCCTTAATAAAAGCTTTTTGCAATTCCCAACCCGTCAGCGTAGCCCCCGGTGACAACTTGGCTGTTACTTGTACTGTAGGTGCATCTGCATAAACTGTAAATGATTTCGCCGTTTTAGCTGTCCGTGCCTTGGATACCGTAACTGTCATTGTGCCAACTCCGGTTTTGGCGATAAATCTTCCTTCGGTTTGAATACCGTAGGTAACACCAAATTTGTATGTACCTGGTTTGACAAATCCCTCCATCGGTTGAAAATCAACAAAATATTTCTTATCTGTGATTGGTCTTATCGTGTTCATGCTATTGAACAAGTTATAATAACTATCTTTGTCCTTTTTCTCCTCGGAGGCAATGGTAGAAAACACAGCCATATTGTTTGAAACATTATAATCAGAGTCAAGAATCTCAAATTCTACCGTATTCTTCCACAATATACTGTCTGTGTATAGAACCGTATTCTGTTTCACATTCTGAGCAGCGGCAATTGTGATCCACTCTCTTGTATTAACCAGTGTGACAGACTCTGTTCTCTTTATGTTCTTGCCCTGTGCATTCTTGTCATTTGATTCATACGTAAAGGTCAATGTGCCCTTAGCTTTCTTATCATCTGTTAGTGTTTTTCCTGTAAATCTTACCAGATAGGAACCGTTACTGTCATCGCGTCCCTCGATCGTCAACCCTTCGTCTGCCTTTACTGAATAAACATGACTTGGACATATATTAACAGGCGCTACCCTTGTGCCGTACCTCACATATGCTTGAATCCGGTACCTCTCAGCATTGTTACCTGTTACTTGTATGGTTGCATCAGATACTGTATCTTCATCTGAAACATTTGTTATATTATTACCATTACGATCAATCAAGCTAAACTGCATATCATCTGCATACTTTACAAATGAAAATGTTTTCGTTATCTTACTCTTTCCACCGTCCTTTGTAGTTGCTGTAATCTTTACATTCTTTACATTCTTGGTTGGTTCAAGTAAGTAATATTGATAACCTATTTCTCTGCACATAAAATTCTTGTTGTTTACAGATATTTTGTACGTATTTGTAAACATATATTTCTCATACTCTTCGATCCTAGGACAACTGGTTAATCCATCCGGAGATTCGGATGCCACAACAAGGACGGCTTGACTTGTTATTGTATTTCCTGAAATAACTTTACCGGTGCCTGCATCAAAAAATGTCAGTGACCCAATTTGGTCCTTGGTATTTTTAATGGTGACAAGCAATTCATTCTGCGTGGAATTACCAGCATAATCCGCTGCTTTTACTGTGATTATATACTTAGCATCTGCTGTTGTAGCAGGAACTACGTATTTCTGATGAATGGTTACTGTTCCGTTCTTCTTGTTAACCGTAACATATTTCGCATTTGCATCAGCATCATTATTTCCGGAAGCCTTTGCAATCGAGTATTCTACTTTCGTTGAAGCCGGTTTTGATGAATTGTGCGAATTGAATACTAGCGCAGGTAACTTGTATGTAGTCTTTTTGTTTTCGGCTTTGTATATTTTCGATGCATTTACCCAACCTTCAAAACTAATTTTTTCAATACCGCGTTTCACTGTGAACGTACTGGTAGCTACATTTGAGTATGTCCCGCTTGGAGTTTCTGCACGTGCGAATATTGTGTAAGTTCCAACAGGAACATCATCGTCATCGGGAATTGAAACATAAATCTCTCCGGTCACATTATCAACCTTACAGTAACGAGAGCTATTGTAAATGTCCTGACCGGCAGGACCTGCTATGCCACAAGCTTCCACCTTCTTCTTTGTTGTTATTTTACTAAATACAGGTGTGGCAACCTTAGTCCATACTTTGGGTGTACGGTCAAACTGACCTGTATATACGACAGATGACGTTTTCTTAAGCTTCAGGTTGGTCTCATACGCTGTAGCTTTGAGTTTTACATCTACATTTGTCACCTTACTGTCGGCACCATCAAATACCCTGTCTGTCAAGGAAGAACTCAAGGAAGTATTGCCTGTTTTCTTTGCAATCATCATGTTTACGGAAATCTTGTATCCGCTTTCCTGGCTTAAATATGTACTATGAGGGTCACGTCTTAACTTAATAACCACCTCTTGTGTAACACCACTAACTTCTACGCACTCATCCAATTTTGCTGAGTAAACTACGACAGGCTCACCGTCTTTCGTTGCGGTGATATGGTAATATACCTTACCCTCAACTGCTTCTAATTTTGAAGTATCACTAAGGGATAATTTAACATCTTCGTCTGTGGTGCTTAATACCTTTACCTTAGGTGCTTTCACTGTCGGCAATGTGTTGTTTACCTTCAATGTTGCAAATACTACAGATGATCCATCTGTCTGATCCATCAATTCAATTGTTGTCTCAGGCTCATCATCTGTTACATCTTTATAATCGTAAAGTGTTGTGATTTCAAGACTAAAGCACTTAGTCTTAGGGTCAAAGCTTTTATGATCTATTGTTGCGTTACCCAAAACAGAACAATCTATATCTGATGAAGTATAGTTTTCATTAACACCTGCAAGTTTATAGACATATTTCTTTTTGGTATTTGCAATCTGATCGATTGCAACTTCAGTAACTGTTTTATTACCAACAATAATACCGGTTGCTTTTGTACTGCAGTTAACTGTGATTGTTACATTCTTTTCCAGAACAGGAATTACATATGTACCATTTTTAGCTTCTAATTCATCATTTCCCACCTTTACACTGACCAACTTACTACCTGCAGCTGGTGATACTGTAAATGTGTAAGGTCCTTCTTGATTCTTAAGTACAATCTTTGCATCCGTTTTTTCAGCAGAAATTCCATCCCCACTAATCTTTGCCTTGGAATTATTAATGAACGTCACGGTATGTGTCTGTTTTGCACAAACCACGGTAACTGTAGGATTTGCAGCCACCTTGGCCTTCGCCACCGTATAGACGCCACTCTTTGCCGTAAGTGTCATTGTTCCAATCTTTACATTTGTTACTTTATAGTTGTCAGGTGCATCGACCTTAAACTTAAAGTCTTTCGACTTATCCGTAGGTACTGCAAATTCAACTTCATCTGATGATGCTGAGAAATCATCACCATATAGTATCGTTGCTCCCTGCGCATTGTCAAAGGATACTGTCGCATTGCCTGTATCCTTAATCGTAATGTCAACAATCGGATTGGTCTTAACTACATTACCACTAATTGTGTAGAGACCCTCTACCGCCTCTAACGCAGCTTCGCCAACTTTTACTGTGTCAATTGCTTTTCCTTCCGGCGCATTCAGCTTAAATGAATAATCTGTTCCTGTCAGTCCTGTTATTCTATTGGAATCATCTAATGTAATTGGTTGACCTTCACTATCACTTACTGTAACATCTGCAGGCATATTGAATGATACGCTGTAGGATTGCGGGATCAGCGAAGTCACAATTGTTACAGCAGCAGTTCCGGTTATGACTATATCTTTGTCAATTGTATACGGATTACTACCCGTAACTCCGTTACCGGAAACGGAATCAATCTGATAAGCATCATTTGCTGATACTGTGAATACGAAATCATTGTAACCGGTTACTGTTGCTGTTTTTCCTGCAAAAGCAGCCGTTCCTTCTACTTGAATCACACATTGCATTTCGTCATATGTAAAATCGACATCATAAGTGCCATCTTTTACGGTAATAACTACATTTTTCGCTTCATTTATATGTTCGATGACGTACACGTCACCATCACCTGGATTTAAGGGCGCATAATTAACGCTCACGGAATCTACCACTTTTCCTGCGTTAGGAATTACCTTAAATGAAAGTGAATTGTCACTTACCACCGACACCGGACTTGTAAGTGGGGCATCATTCTCACTAACCACACTAAAATCTCCGGTGTTGAAAGTCACATCGTAGGTGTCAACAGGGTCGCTCTCCTGTTCAACTACTTCCTGTTCGAAAGCTGCCTCCTCCCCATCAACATCCACCTCAATCTGTCCTTCACTTACTACACTCTGAGGTTCGTTAGCAACACTCTCGTTCACCATCTCTTCTACGATAGGATCCTGAGGATTGGAATCGCCCTCTACAGCTGCCATGGCTGCTGTAGGTGTACTGGTGATTACCATGGCAACCATCAGTATTGCAGATAAATATCTGCTTAACTTCAATTTTAGCTCTTTCATTTCCACTTGCGCTCCTTTAAATATTGATAATTTTTCTATACATATTTTAATATTTTATCATTCTGCAAACCGGTAGTCAATCAATCTGAGCTTCTTACGTTTTTTTAGTTGTACATCTGAGCTTCTTGAATTTCCGTGGTTTTATTCACAGAAGCTGGATTCTGCCTGCCAGAAATGCCCAGAAATATCCTCTTGACGCCCAAGCATCATAATGATATAAATGATATTGGGAAAGATAAGAACATCTCACATAAAATTCTTTTGAGGGAGAAATATGCCAAATATCGAATGTCTGGAAGGCACCATGCAGGTAGCCCCACTTAAAATAATTGCATTACAAAGCTGTACCGAATTAGGCGATCAGGTAAATGAGCATCTGGTCAACTTTAGAAAACAGGTCAATCAGGCCTATCAAGGCTCACCGGCGTTTACCGGATATGCGCAAAACAATTATCTTCTGTCCACGTCTTGTCCACGTTTTGGTACCGGAGAAGGAAAAGGAATCATCAATGAATCCGTCCGTGGAAAAGATCTATATATTATGACAGATGTGTGTAACCACAGCATTACTTACACAGTGAACGGACACGAAAACCACATGTCTCCTGATGATCATTTTCAGGATCTAAAACGTATCATTGCTGCATGTATGGGAAAAGCACATAGAATCAATGTCATTATGCCGTTTCTTTATGAAAGCAGACAGCACAAACGCTTTACCCGTGAGTCGCTTGACTGTGCGTTATGTCTGGAAGAATTATCATTTATGGGCGTCGATAATATTATTACTTTTGATGCACACGATCCACTGGTTCAGAATTCTGTTCCACTTTGTGGATTTGATAATTTCACACCACCTTATCAGTTTATTCGCTCTCTTCTTCATTATGAGCACGATTTGATCGTTGACAAAGATCATTTGGTCGTAATCAGTCCTGATGAGGGTGCACTTGACCGTGCCGTATATTTTGCAAATGTATTGGGCGTTAATACCGGAATGTTCTATAAAAGACGTGATTACTCTACTGTTGTAAACGGAAAAAACCCAATTGTTGCCCATGAATTCTTAGGTGATGATATCGATGGAAAAGATGTCATCATCATTGATGATATGATATCCTCTGGAGACAGTATGATCGATACCTCCAGACAATTAAAAGCAATGAATGCAAAGCGTGTATTCATCTGCTGCACCTTTGGTTTGTTTACAGCAGGACTTGATGCATTCGATAAGGCTTATGAAAAATGCTATTTTGACCGTATCGTTGCTACTAATCTAAACTATCACATTCCTGAATTAGATAAAAAGCCATACTTTGTAGAAGCAAATATGAGCAAATTCCTTGCTTCCATCATAGATTTTATGAATCATGATGCATCCATGGGACATGTATTGACCACCACAGAAAAAATCCAGAATATTATAGCCAGATACAATGCCAGAGAGCACATTGATGACTAATCTACATATGAATTTACAAAAGTGAGAGGAATGCCGCAAGGCTTCCTCTTTTTCCGTTACTGGCTCTGTGTGAAAACAGAAAATCCGGCTTACAACAGGTACATAAATCGGTCACATCCAGATGCTCCGGTTTCACACCTGCCTCAAGCAAAATCAATTCATTGGCTTTCCAAAGATCAAGTTGATATTTTCCATCTTGATTCTCATGCGCTGTTATGATCTGTTCCATTTCTTCTTTTGAAAAGCTCTTTGCAAATTCTTTTATTACATCCTCGCTCACTTCATAGCATGCTTTACAGATCGAGGGACCGATTCCTGCCATGACATCCTCAGGTCTTGTCCCATAACGCTCCTGCATCATCTTTACAGTGACTGCACCTATTTTCTTTGCGGTACCCCGCCATCCGGAATGTGTCAGTCCAATGGCATGATTCTTTGTATCATAGAAAAACAGTGGTGTGCAGTCAGCATGAAAGGTCATGAGCACGATCGACGGTTCATTTGTAATCATACCATCAAAGCCCTTGATCCGTGGCTCCTTTTCCCCTTGAAGACAATCCTTTCCGGTAACCTCTATGACATTGGCCGTATGTTCCTGTGACATGCACACGATCTTTTCCGCTGAAACATTCAGTGCCGCTGTCATCCGTTTGAGATTCTCAGTCACACATTGATCATCATCACCACGACTATAGCTTAGATTCATGCTTTCATAGATCCCGCTGCTCACTCCACCAATTCTAGTAGAAAATCCATGCCTCACCTGATCCTGCCATTCACTCCATTTTGAAAATGTCAGATAACAAACTCCCTGACCATCCCGATTCTCTATCATCATACCTCTTCCTCCTACCCTTCAATCAACACATCATAAATATCTCACAATCCCAATTCCCTGAATCTCATCAACCATACATTCCTCACAATCCAATCCCCTGAATCTCATCAACCATACATCCACGCAATCCAAAAAAAGAAGATTTCGTAAATACACACAAAATAAGTAAGGAGTCAAAACGCCCTCGACGAACGTTTTTGTGTGTATTTACAAAATCGCCCGACCAACAAAACCCTCTCACAATCCCCTCTCACAATCCCCTCTCACAATTCCCTCACACACACCACCTATCTAATATACGAAAACGCATCCTGATACCATGTAATCTGGTCTCCCAGTATCCCAATGACATCAAATCGATAGCATAAATCATCCCCCATCTGATGTTTCATACGATAAAAATCTGCAACATGCGAAATAATTCTCTGCTTTTGATATCCAACTGCCTCAGCCGGCTGTCCGGTTCTCGTATCCTTTCGATATTTGACCTCAATAAATAGAATGGTATTTTGATATCCACCAATAATATCAATTTCTCCAATTCGGTTTCTAAAATTCTGTTCCAAAATCCGGACACCGTTCTTTTGTAAAAAGAGCACAGCTTCCTGTTCATACTGTGCTCCAATTTTACGTTTATTCAACCCTTTATTTTCCTACCTTATGTCTGATTTTTTCCATCTCATCTACAAATACCAGAATTTCAGCAACAACCTCATACAATTCAGGTGGTATCATCTCACCGATTTCCAGCTTAGATAATGTATTGGCAAGCTTTGCATCTTCATGGATCGGTACATCTGCCTCTTTTGCCTTCTCGATAATTCGTTCTGCAAGACTGCCTTTTCCGGTCGCAATAATATGAGGAGCTTCATCGCCCGGTTCATATTGAAGCGCAATCGCCTGTTTTACTTTTTCTTTTTTCTGATCATCTGCCATGCTTATGCCCTCACATCAAACGACACTTTTGATACAATGCGCTCTGTCACCGGATGCTCTCCTCCCTTATCAAGGAATTCATCTGCCATACTAACACTTTTCTCTGATTTCACAGACACATTTGTTGACATACTATATCCCTTCTTTTCAAGGCGTGCATTCAAGATCCCAATATGTGCTTCTATGAAATCTATCATTTCTTCCTTTTGCAGATAGAAATGTGTATTCACCTTCTTATGATCCTGCATGGAAACAAAAATATCCATCGTACCAAGCGTCTCCATCTCCAAGTGCAGCAGTGCACTGACATTACCGTCCTTCTTTTCTAGATTCTTTTTATTGGTATAAACATACAAATCGCCGTGTGCATTTTCCTGATTTAATTTAAGCGGAATCTGTACATAGGTGAGCATCTGATTGACCTGATTCATAAATCCAATGTTATTTTGCACATTTGCTGCACTTTTCATAACCGCCGGATCTGCTTTTCCTGTGTTCTGCATCAATTGTATCAGTTTGCCTGTCTGTTCATTAAGATTTTTATAGAATTCTTTTGCGGCTTCTTCCTTAAAGAAATCCTCTGGCTTGAAGGTCCATTGCTCATTAAGCATTTCCTTCACCAAATCTTTGAACTCCGGATTCTGCATCAGGTTCTTCATGATTTGTGTATTTACTTCATCTTGATTATGAAACAATCTGGAAAGCAGCTCCATCGTCTGGGCATCTGTCAGCGTTCCTTGCGCAAGCTGTGCTTTAAGCTCCGGTGGTAATTCCATTTCATTGAGCTTTTGTAAAACCGAATCCGGGATCTGTCTTTGCTCATTTCCTGCTTTTCCATTTACTTCAAGCTGTTTAAGTAGTTCTTCTGAAAGCTGTCCGCTTAGCCTTCCTGCCTGCTCATTTACATTCCCTGTCTGGTCTTTTGCATTCTCTGTCTGTTGTAATAATGAACTAGTTCCATCTTCATTCCATGCCGGAAATAATTCACGTCCGATCATAAATACATCATCCATTTTACCCTGATCAGCCAGCTCACCCAGCCATTTAGGCAAATCACCTGCCAGATTAGAAAGGTCATGTGTGATCTGATGATTAAAATCCTGATATTTCTCAAACTGCTGTATATTTTCTTCCGTAATGGGCAGTCCAAGTTTCGTCATTTGTACCAATACGCTAGGATCAACCTGTTCATTTCCTTTCACAATCTGATACATATCGAGCAACGCATTTTTATTAATCGGCATGCCTTCCTGCATCATTGCGCTTGTCATCTGAATGGAACGTTCACTAAGCGGAATTTGTGCTGCATCGAGTGCTTTGGCAACTGCCGGATCAGTCTCTGACAGATTCATAAACAGAGGTCGTAGAGAAATCTGTTTATTCGCAGTAGACTGCACTTCAAAATAAACATTTTGTCCCAATACCAGATTAACATTTCCTTCAAGCTTTGCAGATATTGTCTGCCGATTGGCAAGAAGAAGCAACACATTCTCTCCATCAATCTGTGCTACTTCACCTGAAAAAACCTGGCCTGACTGAAGAAGTGAATTTGCCTGTCCCTGCGATACGGTCTGACTGTCAGCAGGCTTAACAGCAGCTGTATCCGTCACGTTATAATGAGTCTGACTGTTTTGCGTACTCCCTGTAAAATCAAGATACATACCATTCCTCCTCAGAAAGAGCATCCGGGTTTTCTACTATAGAATTCAAAAATATGGTCCTGTTTTTAAATAAAATTTCCGATAAACGTTTTTCTATGTATGGGTGTTGATCCATATTTTTTTAACGCTTCGATATGAACTGCTGCTCCATATCCTTTATTAGACTCAAAACAGTATTGTGGATACTGCTTTGCATACTCTGTCATCATGCGGTCTCTGGTGACCTTTGCTACTATGCTGGCAGCTGCAATCGATACACTTTTGGCATCTCCTTTTATGATCGGGACCTGTTCGATCTGAACCTTTGGAATTGTAACTGCATCATTTAATAGTATATCGGGTTTTACTTCAAGATTTTGAATAGCTTCACGCATTGCTTCATAAGTAGCCTGTAAAATATTGATTTCATCGATTCTTTGTGGCGACACACATCCTAGCCCAACTGCAACTGCCTGTTCCATGATTTCATCATACAGCTCTTCTCTTTTTTTCTCGCTAAGCTGTTTGGAATCATTTAGATAAAGGATCTGACAGCCTTTTGGCAGGATTACTGCACACGCCACAACAGGTCCGGCTAATGGTCCTCTTCCTACTTCATCGATTCCACAGATCAAACCTCTGTTTGCATATAGGCGCTCATAATGTTTTAGTTTCTCTATTCTTGCTTTTTCTGCTTCCAGCTGATTAAGCTTCTTCTGTCCTTTTTGTATCAAATTGATAACACCCTGACGCTCATCCTGTTTGAATCTTGTAATCACTTCTTGCAGTTGGTCAACAGGTGTTTCCTCGAATATTTTTTTGATCTCACCTATCTTAAGTTCTGTCATCTTTTTCTCCATTTGCCTGTTTTCATTACGATCATTTATGAACTAGTCCGAATTGATTTAGGGGCCATACTTGAAGCCATGCTTTGCCTATAATGTCTTCCTTTTGGATCATTCCGACTTCTTTAAATCTGCTGTCAAGACTGTCATTTCGATTATCTCCCAGGACAAAATACTCATCAGGTCCCAGCACAATTGGAACTTCTGCAATCCCACCGGATTCAATGACCTCCAGCCCGTAGTTTTCATTGAGTATCACATCATTGATATAAATACTGCCATTGATAATTCTGACTGTTTCACCCGGCAGGCCTATAATTCTCTTGATCAGATATTCGTGCTGATCCTGTAGATACGGAAATGATATAATATCAAACCGCTCCGGTTCCCGAAACCGGTATGTGATTTTATCAGTCATAATGCTGTCACCGTCATGGAATCTTGGTTCCATAGAAGATCCATGGACCAAAGTCCGATGAGTCACAAAGGTAACCAG
>JAAYYM010000034.1 GCA_012515365.1 Clostridia bacterium | reverse complement strand
ACGGTTTTTGCATCAATATGACCAACATGCAGACATTAGCCTTCAGTGGCTTGATCTCTATGATCCAGATGTATATTACTATTTGCATGACACTGTATTGTGGAGTGATCGGATATCGAGTTGCACAGCTGGTTTCCGGTATTCATTCAATTGTTCTTATTTATGGCATTGCAGTTCTTCGAATTGAAGTTTGTGTGTCCGGCCTGATCCTGTTGGTTGGTTCTATTTCAGTGCTTTACATTTTACATAAATTTGTGAAGGACATCAGACACAATGAGCGTGCACTGGTTTCTATGGCGCGGACTGATGCATTGACGGGACTACCAAATCGCTTAGGATTTAATCAGCATGTGAATGATTTATTGAACAAAAGTCAGAAAGATGATCTGAAATTTGCTGTTGCCTTTCTTGATATGGATAACTTTAAGAATATCAATGATACAATGGGACATGTCTGTGGCGATGCAGTGTTATGTGAAATCGCTGAGCGCTGGAAACTCTTATTGTCACCAGGAGATTTTCTTTCAAGACAAGGTGGAGATGAATTCGCACTCATCATCCAAAACTGGACAAATCGAGATGAATTGTATCAACAGCTCAGGCGCTATATAGATGCACTTCTTGACAGGATTGAATGTAAGGATGTTTACTTTTATCTGACTGCCAGCATCGGAGTAGCACTTTATCCGGAACAAAGCACGGATTGTTCTACATTGCTGCGTTATGCAGATATGTCAATGTATTATGCAAAAAGAGAAGGGAAAAACAAGATTTCCTTTTACAATAGAGAACTGATGATGGAAGTAGAGGCAGATGTCGTGATGGAGAGAGCCATCAAAGATGCCTTGAAAAGCAATTCTTATTATGTAGCCTATCAGCCCTAGTATGACATTCGAACGAAGAAACTCCGAGCTTTTGAATGTCTGGTCAGAATGAAGACTCCATCCGGTGAGACGATCTCACCATCAAGATTTATCCCATTAGCAGAAAAAACGACTATTATCATTGAAATAGAACATTTCGTAATGAAAACAGCCATGCGGGATATGCTGTTATTATTAGAACAAAATGAAGATTTTTTGTTATCTGTTAATATATCAGTGATCCATCTGCTAAACGAAAATTTCATTACGGAATTTAAACAGATATTGGAGTTGACAGGATTTCCGCCAGAGCGCTTGGAGATCGAAATCACAGAATCTGTATTGATTACATCGGTAGAGCGTGCGATTCATGTATTGACAGAGCTTAAGGCAATGGGAATCAGCATAGCGCTAGACGATTTTGGAACAGGGTTTGCATCCCTTAGCTATCTGACAAAGCTGCCAATCGATTTACTGAAAATCGACAAGGCATTTATCGATCCGATCACGGCAGGTCAGTCAAGCAGAGACTTTGTGGCTGCCATTATATCAATGGGACATCTGCTTCGATTTGACGTACTCTCAGAGGGTGCAGAAAAGGAAGAGCAGCTTGAAATCCTGCGCACTCTGGAGTGTGACTATGTGCAGGGATATGTATGGGGCCGCCCAATGAGCTATGACAATGTATGTAAGCTGTTAGATGGAGCAGAAACCAGAAGATAGTATTAATTCAAGAGATGCCATTAGAATCAGTAAGATCAAATAGGAATTAGAGGATCATATAAAACAAGGCAAAGTGTGGTGAGTGGATTGAGAGAATGTATAGACAAATTCATAAACGGAGTGTTTGACACAAATGGCAGGAGGCTGACGATATCCACTGGCAAGATAGAGTTTAAGCTTGGAAAAAATCAGTTGAAACGAGGCAGTTTTGAAATCAAAAGCATCGATGAGAAATTGTGCAGCGGTAAGATCTATTCCTCTGATATCCGAATGAAGATTCTAAATCCTGATTTTGAGGATGTAACGGCACGGATCGAGTATGAATTCTCGTCCATCGGACTGGAAGAGGGCGATGTGGGCAAGGGTGATCTTTATATTGTATCGAATGCCGGAGAATATTATCTGCCCTTTGTCGTGATGGTCTGCAGTGACATGTTCCGGCATACAGACGGAGCCATCAGAAATCTCTTTCATTTTGCCAATATGGCACAGACAGACTGGGAAAGTGCACTTACCTATTTTTATTCAGAAGATTTCTCTAAAATACTGGATGGAAATGATAAAAACTATCTGGATAAATATTATGGACTTTCTAAATATCCGAATTCACAGCAAAATATGGATCAGTTTCTGACTGCAGTAAAGAAAAAACAGGAGATTACCTATACGACAGATCAGATGATGTATGAGCATGAACATGTCACTTTGATTGTTGGAGGAGAAGTACGGATCCAGAAACAGGGCTGGGGTTATGTACACCTTGATGTGATACCGGAAGGAATCGTGACATTAGAAAAAGAAGTACTCGAAGATGATGATTTCCTCGGAAACGAATGTACATTGGATTATTTTATAGATGAAAAGAAACTGCATGCAGGAAAGAATTACGGCTCTATTCTGT
>JAAYYM010000001.1 GCA_012515365.1 Clostridia bacterium | reverse complement strand
TTCCGGTGCTTAAGTGGATTCTGCCCGATACAGAAACAGATGAGACAGTGGAAACAGCACAACAATATGAAACACTAGATCAGGCTATTGCTAGAATTCATCAGCTCGAAAAGGAATTGGAAGAGGCTAAAACACAGGGAGCTTCGACAACAACTGATGACAGTGAAGCACAAATAAAAGCACTTAAGGATGAGGTTGTCCGTTTGAAGACGTTTGAAGATAACCAGATTGAATTCCAAAAGATTAAGACGGAGTTTTACGAGGAAGTTGTATTTGCGGATCAGGCGCCTGACATAAAAGAATACAAAGCGTATTATGAGAGTATCGATCCGGCAAATGCAGAATATTTATACAAGCAGGTCGTACAGCAGATGCAGAATGACGAAATGCTGGAACGCTATGTGCGCGCATATTCTCAGATGAAGCCGAAACAGGCGGCCGCCATTTTTGAAGAAATGCCGGATAATCTTGAGCTGACAGCTAAAATCCTGTGGGCAATGGATCCGGATGACAGAGCTAAAATCCTAGGAGTAATGGATGCAGAACTGGCTTCTAAACTTACAAAAATCATGGATCCGGATGAATGATTTATTTTTAAAATTTCTCTAAGATTATTTCATAAATCATCCGATATATTTATCAATAATAACTTCGTAATGAAGATATTATATCAGGGGTGTCAAAAGTAAATTTGCACTCGCTATGTGGCACATTGAAAATTTCAAAGAAAGGAGGAAAAAAGATGACAGGTACATCTGCAGTAGGAAGTCAGATTTATTTCTTTCAACAAGGCAGTACACAAAAGCTATCTTCACCAAATGATCAAGCCTCAAGTTTTAGTAAGACAATGGAACAAACGACAGGAAGGTCGGATGCCCTAGACAGAAAAATGGAAGATCAGTCAGACACGATAAGACCAAAAGACAGGAAAGATCTTGCGGGATTAGAGAAGATGAAAACGAAGATAGAAAACAAAGCGGTAGATGAAAACGCACAGGAACAGCCGACTGATCTGACAAATGCCGTAGAAGAAGCGGCAAATGAAATCAAGGCAGCCATTATGGAGAAGCTGGGACTTAGCGAAGAAGAATTTATGTCAGCACTTGAAGCAATGGGATTAACAATGACAGACTTGTTAGACACAGGTAATGTCATGGATTTGATGGTGGAACTGACAGGCAGTGGAGACACATTAACACTTCTGACAAATGAAGAACTCTACACAGACATGAAGGAAATCATGCAGTTTGTGGAGGATATCAAAAATCAGATCCAAACAGAATTCGGACTCGATGATACACAGTTCAGAGAATTGGTTGCATCGATAAATGAGCAAGAGATTCCTGTAGAAAAACAGGATGAACAGATCACTCCCATTGTAAAAGAAACCTACAAAGAAAATGTCGAAGATGAAACAAAGCCTATTGTGAGAGAAACACAGGGTGCACAGACGGAATCGACATTCAAAGCCGTAACTGAAATCAAACAGGAAAATCCTCAGAATCAGACGAAGCAGGAACATTCACAACAGAATCAGAACCAGTTCGCCGAGGTGACACAGCAGACGACAACAACGACAAACAGCGTCGGAGATCTCATTGAGACTGTCAGATCGTATACGCGGGTGGATGGAACAGATGTTATGAATCAGGTGACGGATTTTGTAAAGCTTCATGCATCAGCAGATACAAATTCTCTGGAAATGCAGCTACATCCTGAGAGTCTGGGCACGGTAAACATTCATGTTACATCTCAAAACGGAGTGATTACAGCACAATTGATTGTACAAAATGAAGCAGTCAAGACAGCAATGGAAACACAAATGCTCCAGCTTAAGGACACATTTAATGAGCAGGGCATGAAGGTCGAAGCAGTCAGCGTGGAAATCGCAGGGTATGACATGGATAAGGATTTAAGTGATAACAGTCAGAACGGCGAAGAGAAAAAGAGTATGTCAAGACAGGTCAGACGGAAAATCAATTTAGCTGACTTGGATGCAATATCTTCTGATTTGTCAGAGGAAGAACAGTTAAATGTAGAAATCATGCGTGAGAATGGTAACAGTGTAGACTATTCAGCATAACACAAATAATAAAGAAAGGAGAAGCTTATGGCATTAACAGCACCGGTAGTAGATGGTAAAATTCAAGACTTAACAGCATCTTCCACTTCACTATCAAAGAGCAAGGAGAAGGAAAATGGCAGTACGCTGGATAAGGATGCATTTTTACAGTTGCTGGTAGCACAGATGAAATATCAGGATCCATTGGAGCCGACTTCTAACACAGAATATATTTCTCAATTTGCGACATTCTCAGAGTTGGAAGAAATGCAGAATATGAGCAGCGCTATGGATTTACAAAGAGCATCAGCACTGGTTGGCGAGCAAGTGATTATGAAAGTAACATCTGAGTCAACAGGCGAATCGAGCTATGTACAGGGTAAAGTTGATTATGTGGTTTATGAAAACGGAAAAGCATTTTTGTCAATCGACGGTGACCTTTATTCAATCGATGACCTTGACACAGTAGCAGATCAGGAATACCTGACAGCATATGGTCTTGCAACAGATTTTGTAGCAGCCATCAATCAGCTTCCAACAATCGGAAATCTGACAATTGCTTATAAAGAGGGACTTGAGAATTTAAGAAAAGTATATGACGATATGACAGATTACCAAAAGAGCTTTATCGCAAGTGATGTTATGAAAACACTGGAAACATATGAAGCTAAAATGAAAGAACTTGTTGCAGCTGCAGAGGAAGCGGAAAAGGCAGGGAATACAGGTACTTGACACGAATTAAGGAGATGAGCGAAGATGAATATCGTTAACGGTCAGTTTCCTTCCATTGAGCAGGTAACCAGTCAATACTTACAAGGAAGTAATACGGCGAAAAAAGTCACAGCCGAGAATGGGTTATCATTTGATGAGATTTTAAAGCAGAAGCAGGGATTACAGCAGAATCCGGGAACAGAGCTGTTGAAATTTTCGAAACATGCAGCTTTAAGACTTACTGAACGAAATATTGAATTATCAGATGACCAGATCGACAGACTGAATACAGGTACACAAAAAGCCGGTGAGAAGGGAATCAATGAATCTTTGGTAATAGTAGACCAGCTGGCGTTTATCGTAAATATCAAGAATAACACCGTCATCACTGCTATTGATCAAAATGAAGCAAACGAAAATGTATTTACTAATATTGATGGAGCAGTTATTGTATAGCCGGACCTTTATGGAAGCTATAGATTCTCGAATGACAGAGAGAATCATTCATCAAAAAAAGCTAAGGAGGTCATTTCATTATGATGAGATCACTTTATTCTGGTGTATCAGGACTTAAAACGCACCAGACAAGAATGGATGTTATCGGTAATAATATTGCAAACGTTAATACGGTTGCATACAAATCAAGTTCTATGACATTTAGTGACTTGATGTATCAGACTACACAAAGCGCATCCGGAGCGAACGCAGCTACGGGACGTGGTGGTGTCAATGCAAAACAGATCGGTCTTGGAGTTGTGGGCGGAGCAATCAATACATCCATCGCTACATCAGGATCAACACAAACAACAGGAAATCCATTTGACTTACGTATCACAGGAGATTCATTCTTTGTCGTAAGTAATGGTAATGAGAATTATTTTACAAGAGCCGGTGCTTTTTATGTAGACGGTATGGGCAATCTGGCCATGACGACAAACGGTTATACTGTTATGGGATGGCAGGAGGATAAGACTGAGCCCGGAACCATCAAAAAAGATACTGTATCCGCATTGAAGATTATGTCAGCAGAAAACATGACATCTTCTCCGGAAGCAACGACACAGGCATACATATCAGGTATTGTGGATAAGAATTCAACAGGTGTTGCTTCGGATGACGGACAGATTGTTGCACTTTCTTTCTATGATAACCTTGGATACAGCTATACAGCAAAATATGCCATCTATGATTATGTATATGATGGAACAGATAAGGTGGATCTGCCGGATGGCACATATCGTATGGAGCTGACAGACGTTCTGACAGACGTGCGTAATCCACAGACTGGAAAACTGGAACCGAAATCTTTGACAGAAATATATGGTGTAGATCTGGATCAAATTGTTACGGTCAATGAAGCAACAAGTGCTGCAGGATCAGAAAATCTTTATATCAGATATAACACTTCTGATGGTGCATACTCAGGATATTCACTTAATTATGACCCATTAACAGATCCGACAGGCGGTACATGGATCAATAGTGATCCAAATACAGATAACAGGATTACAATGGACTTTAACGAAGCAACCTATGATAACTTTGCTGACAAGATTGAAATCAGTATGCGTACATCGACAAGAGTTGATAATAAAGGAGCTTCTACCGTTAAGGCAACAAGCGGTGACTATGACGGACAGTATGCCGGCAGAAGAATCGGTAAAATGTCAGGTGTTGCGATTCAGACAGATGGTAAAATTTACGCCTCTTATGACAACGGAACTAAGAAGCTGCTCGGACAGATCGCAGTTGCAAGCTTTGCAAATCCTTCAGGTCTTGAAAAAGCAGGTGAAAACTTATACAGAACGACACAGAACTCCGGTGCATTCGATGGAATCGGTGAAGATGTAACAGCTGAGAGCGGAAGCATTTCTTCAGGCGTGCTGGAAATGTCCAACGTAGATCTTTCTTCAGAATTTACAGAAATGATCACTACACAGCGTGGATTCCAGGCAAACAGCCGTATCATCACTGTATCAGATACAATGATTGAAGAACTGGTTAACCTGAAACGTTAATAACTTAAAATAATAGAGTTAGGGGCAGGTGTTTCGAATATATTCGGAATGCCTGTCTTTTTTTGTGGGTTTCCGGTAATTGTGAAACAATTTTATTGTTGGGCGATTTCAGGATTTCACACAAAAACGTTCGTCGAGAACGTTTTGACTCCTCACTTATTTTGTGTGAAGTCCTGAAATCTGTTTCTAGAATTTTGAGTTTCACAATTGCCTGCCCTATCCCCCATCTCCCAAGATCCGTCTACTTCAATCAAAGTTTCGAAAACCTGCAAAGAAGGGGGGATCGCCAACCCCTCCACAACCTCAAACAAAGATATTACAAGTACACAAGAAAAGCGAGATCCCCCCACTTCCCTACATTTCGAGCCCATCCCCACCCCTACATTTCGTACAACCACCCCTCCACAACCTAAATCAAAGATTTTGCAAGTATACACAAAAAAAGAGAGGAGCCAAAACGTCCTCGACGAACGTTTTTGTGTATACTTGCAAAATCGCTCGATAAACTAAACCCACTCACAAAATCCTCCCCACAACTTTGATTTATCATTAACAATATGATATAATAAATTTCGTTATTACATATCTATCAAAAAGCAGTAAATGAAAAACAAAAGATCGGGAGTGATAAATACGATAGAAGTAACAAAGCTAAATGGTTCCCCTATTCTAATTAATGCTGATCTCATAGAAACCGTAGAAGAAACGCCAGATACGGTAATTTCATTTACAAACGGCAAAAAAATAATTGTAAAAGAACGTAGACAAGAAGTGAAAAATCTAGTAAAATCGTATAAAAGGGATATTTATGCGAATTAGGTAGGTGGGAGTTATGGATATAGCATCATTGTTAGGAATAATCGTGTGCTGTGTACTGGTTATTATGGCAATCTGCACAGGCGACGATGGATTTGCAGCATTAATTAACTTCTATGATTTTAAATCTGTTCTGATAACAATCGGTGGTACATTTTGCTCAGTAATGGCAGGATGTTCAATGAAAGACTACATAAAGGGACTAAAGAGTTTTACCTTAATATTCAAAGCCCCCTCATTAAACACTACCGGTATCATTCAAAAAATAATAGAATTGTCAAATGTGGCCAGAAAAGAAGGCTTGCTGTCGTTAGAAGAGGCAGCTGGAGAATTAAATGATACTTTTTTACAAAAAGGTATCATGCTGATTGTTGATGGTACAGATCCTGATCTGGTTCGTGGGATTTTGGAGACAGAGATGCTCAGTATCGAAAGTCGTCACAAAACAAATATTGGATTTTGGGATAATATCGCTTCGATGGGTCCTGCATGGGGAATGGTTGGAACCTTAGTAGGACTAATTAATATGCTTCAAAACATGGAAGATGCTTCTACAATCGGCCCTAGTATGTCTGTAGCGCTGATTACAACTTTATATGGATCTTTGCTTGCAAACTGGATCGCAATCCCGGCAAGCACAAAATTGAAAGCAAATAATGAATCCGAAATGGTAGTAAAAGAAATCATCATTGAAGGACTTCTTTCAATTCAGGCCGGAGAGAATCCGCGTGTAATTGAAGAAAAATTAAAATCTTTCCTATCACCAAATGAACGCAACGATATCAACAAAGAAGGCGGAGGTGAGGAATAGGTGGCAGTGAAAAGAAAACCGGATGAGGTCAAGCCCGGTGCAGCATGGATGAATACCTTTTCTGATCTGATGAATCTGCTACTTTGTTTTTTCGTCTTGCTTTTTTCTATGTCAACAGTAGATGCTCAGAAATTTGAATTAATCGCAGCATCTTTTACACAGAATTTCAGTATTTTTTCAGGAGGGGCAACGGCAATTGGTGATGGAATACTCGTCAGCAATGGAGTCAGCCAGTTGAACGAACTTGAGCAGTACATGACTACCATGGGATATGCTTCCGAGAAAACGGACACAAAGGATGAGTTTGAAAAAGTAGAAGAGGAACAATATCAGGAGTCAGAGCAATTGGCTGAGAAAGTAGAAGAAGCAGCCAAAGAAGAGAAGCTTGATAAAGAAGTGGATATTGATTTCACTTCACAGTATGTTCTTTTAACGTTAAACGGAGCACTTTTATTTAACTCCGGAAGTGCCGAGGTGAGAGAAGAAGCAAAGCCGATCATTGATAAAGTCGGGGTTATCTTACAGCGGTATGGAGACAGCTTGATTGAAATAGAAGGTCATACAGACAATGTTCCTATTCACAACTCTAAATTTGAAGATAACAATGAGCTTTCCAGTGCGAGAGCATTGGCAGTTTTTAAATACTTACTCGAGACGACAAATCTGGAACCTGCAATGTTAAAACATGCAGGACGCGGAGAATATGTTCCTGTAGCAGATAACTCAACACCTGAGGGACGTTCCAAAAACCGAAGGGTTGAAATTAAGATTTACCATACACTCAGCACCTATTAATGATTATGGCAGGAGGATACAAATTTGAAAAAGAATCTGTTAACTGTTCTGATATTAGCATTACTGGTCGTTAATTTGATTTTGACGGGCATCATTATGTTCAGTACAATTTCTGCCAATCAGAAAACAGTAGCATTGGTTAATGACATTGCAACAATCCTGAATCTCGAAGTAGGAGATCAGGGCAATAAGGATGCTGCTGCTGAGAATACAGAGGTCTCTATTGAAGATACGGAAGTATATGATATCGCTGATTCTATGACGATCGGACTTAAAAATGGAGCAGATGGAGAAAGTCATTATGCCATCGTTGAAGTCTCTTTGTCAGTTAATAAAAAAGATAAAAAATACAAAGAATTCAAACCTATGTTATCTACCAATGAAAGTTTGATCAAGAGCGAAGTGATTGATGCTTTTGGCTCTTACACAAAGGAGGAGGCAGAAAGCAATCTGCGCATGATACAGGATGATATACTGAGTCGTATCCAGCAAATGTTCGATTCACAGTTTGTATTTGATGTTTCCTTTAGAAACATCAACTTCCAGTAACATATAGAAAGAAAAAGACAGCGGAGGTGAAGCGGCATGAGTGAGGTGCTCTCACAAAATGAGATAGACAGTTTGCTCCAGGCGCTCAGTTCCGGTGAATTGGACGCAGATGATTATGGCTCGGGCGATGAAGTAATTACTAAAAATTATGACTTTAAACGTCCTGCGAAATTTTCAAAAGATCATTTACGTACATTGGAAATTATATTTGAACACTATTGCAGATTGTTATCCACCAATTTACCGGTGTACCTAAGAAAAAACATACAGGTCAATGTTGTGAACTCAGAAGCAGTTACTTTTTCAGAGTTTCAGACGGCTTTGGCAAATCCGGTTCTGTTAGGAATTGTTAATTTCCTTCCACTGGGAGGTAATATATTAGTCGAACTTGCCGCAAATCTTGGCTTTGCCATGATTGACAGAATGCTTGGAGGCCAGGGGAATCCACTGGAAAAAAGCCGTGATTTCTCAGAAATTGAATTATCAATTATCGAAAAGATCATGACGACCTGTGTACAGCTTTTACGTGAACCCTGGAAGAATGTAGTAGCGATCAATCCGGTGCTTGAGAGAATTGAAACAAATCCTCAGTTTGCTCAGATCATTGCTCCGACAGAAATGATTTCTATCGTAACAGTCAATATGAAAATCGGAGATGTAGAAGGTTTGATGAACATCTGTCTTCCGTACTTTACGTTAGAGAGTATCATGGATAAGCTGAATACAAAGTATTGGTTTTCTACTATGCAGGAAGTTACGGAAGAAGAATATCAGGATCATATCGAAACGTTGATCCGAAAAGTAGATATGCCAATCAAGGCAGTGCTTGGAACAAGTTCCGTATCGGTTAATGACTTTATTAATCTGCAGGTTGGAGATATCATTAAATTAGGTTCAAAAGTTGATAACGAGTTAAGTGTATACGTCGGAAATATTAGAAAATTTAAGGCTTTGCCCGGCGCCTCCAAGGAAGCGTACGCGGTAAGGATTACATCAGTTTTGAGAGAGGGGGAATGAGACAATGGACGGAATGTTATCGCAGGATGAGATCAATGCCTTATTAAATGGCATGTCACCGGACAGCGCATCAGATGAACCCTCAGATATGAATGCAAACGTCGAAACAGCTCAGAAAACGGGTGGAGAAACCTTGACTGAGATCGAGAGAGATGCGATCGG
>JAAYYM010000251.1 GCA_012515365.1 Clostridia bacterium | reverse complement strand
GCCAATATTCTATATTTCCAATTGATCCAGCCAATCTCCAACATCACTTTGTAAATCACAAATTAGTTGAAAAATCGGCCTGATTTTCTCATAAATCATCATCCTCGTTTGATCTGGTGCAATTTCCCCCTGAATTTTATGGATACTATTAACCTTATCAAAGTTATTCCAAAGCCCTACACCTACAGCAGCTACTGTTGCTGCGCCTAAAGAACCAGCTTCCTGACCAATGTTTGTTTCAATGATATTCTTACAGTATATATCTGCAAGTAATGATCTCCAAAACTTGCTTTTCCCACCACCGCCTACAATAAGCATATCCTTTGAAAGTGGCACATATTTATCTAGCACATCCATCGCAATCCGCAGATTCAGGCAAATGCCCTCAAGAGTTGAACGAATCAAGTCATTTGCTGTATGGCTTAGTGTCAAACCGGTAAAGCATCCTTTTACATTATTGGACTTGTCTAATCCGGAACCACCAGCAAAGCTTGGGTTACAAATCAGTTTATTGCTTCCTGGAGGAGATATAGATGCCATTTGAGTCAGTAGATCATATACATCATGATTATTATATATTTTCTTTTCCTCCAAATGTGAGAAAAGAGTGTTCTTTAGCCAACGAAAAGTATTTCCAGCTGAGAATATACTAGTCGCAGAAGTATACATATATGGAATGCAATGAGCAAAAACATATGGTCGTTTTTGGACGTTTACAATTGGATTATGTGAAGTCACTGCAATCCATGCGGAAGTACCAAGTGAGGTGTATGCATCGCCATCATGGGTACAGGCTGCGCCCAATGCCATACAAGAATTATCCACTCCTCCAGCGACAACCATCACAGATTGGGACAAGCCGAGCAAAGCCGAAGCCTTAGCCGTCAAAGTACCAATCACATGGCTAGATTCTACAATCTGTGGAAGCTTACTCTGATCTATGCCAGAGTTTTTCACATATGAACTTACATATTTACGCTGCTTCAAACTATACACACCACTCCCAGACGCGTAGCTGTGATCAGTTACAGCAACTCCTGTCATCTTTAGGTTTACATAATCCTTTGTGCCTAAAAAATATGCAGCTTTATCATATATTTCGGGGTAATTGTCCCGTAGCCACATAATTTTGAATATTCCATACAATTCTGCTGGAAAACCATTTCCAGTTGTCATGTACCAACTGTCTTCATCGATATTATTAAAAAAATGTTTTGCTTGTTCCCTTGCACGGCAATCTGACCAAATTGGCGTTCTCTCCATAAGTGATTGACCATCGATGTCTACCGGAACAACACCTAAACTATGGCCAGAAACAGCAAGACAAACAATATCATTAATATTGACAGCCTTTTTGCCAAGTAACTCCTGTGTGCTTTGTATTATAGACTTCCACCAATCATCTGGGCACTGCTCATGGAATTGCTCCTGTGGATAGAAAGTCTGACAGGAAACAAATGTACTCGCAAGTATGTTTCCTTCCTCACTAAAAAGAGAGGCTTTTGTGCCACCAGTTCCTAAATCATACGCTAATATAGATTTCATAAAAAGCCTCTCCTTTCCTTTACAGAGAAATTTTCATGAGAAACCCTCGAAAGCAAATTAAAACCAATAGTCTGATCCGACATTAGCAAGGAATGTAAAAACCAACATCAGACAGTAGTATAGCCTCCATCAACTACCAAATCGCTGCCAGTGGCAAATTTCGATGCGTCTGAAGCAAAATAGACAAAAGCACCAATCAAGTCCTCTGGATAACCAAGTCGTGATCCTTCGGGCATCTTGCTAAGCCAGACAGGCAACATATCGCTCATAGTAGCAATCAAATCAGTTTGGATATAGCCTGGACTGATGCAGTTTACACGAATGTTATATTTGGCAAGTTCAACGGCCATTGCTTTGGTTAAGACGATTACTCCGCCTTTTGCTGCACAGTAATTCGCGATAGTCTGTGGAACATTAATAATATGCCCAGACATAGAAGCAGTAGAAATGATTGATCCACCTATCCCTTGCTTCACCATCTGCCGAGCTGCTGCTTGTGAAGTATAAAAAACCCCGTTTAGGTTCACGTCTATGACAGACTCGAACTTTTTGTCAGAAATTTCAAGTATGCCTTCTCCAGTAAATATCCCTGCATTGTTAATCGCGAAGTTGATTTCACCATAATCTGAGACAACTGCTTCAACCATCTCGTTTGCTGAAGTTTGCTTTGTCACATCGCAGTAATATGCCTTAACCATTCTTCCCGTCGCTTCAGCTATCTCTTGTGCTGTCTTTTCTGCTTGCTGTAGATTGATGTCAATAATAGCAACATGAGCTCCGAGCTGGGCAAATGCAGTAGCTACACATTTCCCAATACCTTGAGCTCCTCCAGTGATAAACCCTTTTTTGCCTTCCAGATCGAATAGTTTTTTAACATCCATCGTTTGTGTCTCCCTTCAAATTTCCTTTTTTTTACGACTATGGTTACTATACTTCCCACCCAACAGGGCTGAAAGTAGAATAATACCTAAAACAAAGTTGGTCCATGCACTTGAGACGCCAAGCATATTAATACCCGTGGTAACCATTGTGACTAGAAGTGATACAATGAGGATGCCCTGCGCCATAAAGCGTCCAAAAATAACATGAGAAAAGACGGCAATGGTCATAGCATTGAAAAGCCATCCGTCTCCTATATTAATGGTTGCACTTGTTAGCCGGCTAAACTGAAGAATTCCAACCACACCTGATATTGCACCGCTAATTAGGAATGAAAGAAAAGTGATTCTCCTTATTGATATACCACAGTATTCACTCGCGATAATATTGCTCCCAACAAAATGCATCTTTCTACCAAACTTAGTTTTTTGCATTAGAAATCCAATAACAAGAAGAATTGCAATGGAGATTAGAATAAGGTTGGATATCCCGCCCACATCATTTTGTGCGATACTCCTAATCTCTTTGTTTGCGCGATAACTATCACCACTCGTAATCCATTGCCGCACGCCAACAAGAACAAACTGCATTCCAAGAGTGGCAATAAAAGAAGATATTCCAAGTTTGGAAACAATCAAACCATTTATGGCACCAATAAGCAGAGCTAGGAATAAAGCTGCAATGATTGCATAAACTGCACCCATTTCTAAGGATCTGAGAAAATAACCGCACATCAGAGATGCGAAACCTGCAGTATGCCCAATACACAAGTCGAATCCACCTGAAGTAATGACAATACCCATTGCCAGAGCAAGTATTGCAGGCATCGAGGCATTAAGAACCATTGAGTATAGGTTCTGCACTTTGATAAAGGGGGGTGCCAAGATTGTAAACCCAACTGCACATAAGCCAATTAGTGCAATTAGGAATAATGCCTTTGGAGAAGGAAGCGACTTGGTAAAACGTGTTTTTTTCACTGCCTATACTCCTATACTTTAACCTGCTGAATTGTTCCCCGACCATGAAAAACCGAGATGCCAACAGCAAGAAGTAATGTAAGCCCCTGAACCAAAGGCGAAAAATAATACGGAAGCGACAAGAGTTGCATGAAATTTGAAATAATAGTCATAAACACAGAACCAATGAGTGTTCCTAGTATATTGACTCGCCCAGGCGTAAACATGGTAGACCCCAGATAGCATGCCGCAAGGGCTGGAAGCATGTAGCTTTGACCTGCTCCAACTATAGAACCCCCCATGCGGATTGGCTCAATGGAACCTGCAAATGCATACATAGCACCGGCAATCAGGAATGCGATAATCTTAATCCTAGAAGCGCGTACACCCGCTTCTTGACCTGCATTAATATTCTCCCCGATGATGCGAAGATGAAAACCAAGCTTTGTTTTCCGGATTACTATAAATGCAATAGCGAAAAATGTTAGTAATAACCAAGTGAACATATACATGCTCAACCATTGGGTTTTTCCCAAATCAAGTATTCTTGTGTTAGTTATCCAAATCGTGATGCCTTCATTAAATGATCTTTCAAGGCCAAGTCCCATAAACATGAATGCAATGGATACAATGAACGCAGAGATTCCGAAACGTGTCACTAATAGCCCAATTACCAGAGAAACAGCCATACCTATACAAATAATCAGTACAAGGGATGTTAAGTAGCCCATACCAGTATTCACAGCCATTGTGAATAAGGCCCCCATCATTCCTAAAGTACCCGCGAATGATATATCACTATTTCCTGATATCATCACAAAAGAGAGTCCTAAAGACAGAAAACCAAGAACGCTTGTTTGCAACAAGATCGTCTTTAGATTTGTCCAGGCAAGGAGACCTGCATTTGGAATGAAGATTTGCAATAACAAAATGAACGCTACCAGAGCAAGTGGCATAGCGTACTTCTCAACAGAAGCTTTGAATCTGCTACTACGCATTTGCACTGCCCCCCATAATGTAGGTCAGCAACTCATCTTTGCTGGTTGATGTGCGGTTTGTTTCAAATATTACCTTGCCCTTAAAAAGCACAATAATTCTATCTGCCACACCCAGCGCTTCTTCAATATCTCCAGTGCAAAGAAGCACTGCCCCACCTTTTCGAACAATTTCACCCATAATTTTATAAATAGTAGCTTTTGCTTGGATATCTACTCCAGCCGTGACCTCATCCATCAAGTATATGCAATAATCACTTGTAAGCCATTTCCCAAGAACAATTTTTTGCTGGTTTCCTCCTGAAAGAGCTGTCATGAGATGGTGATGATCCTTTGGTCTGACATCCAGTACTTCCACGATATGTTGGGCGAGACTATCTTCCTTAGAGCGTAGCATCACGCCGTGCAAGGAAACTTTTGACATATCAACGCTACTTATATTCTCGCTAACGGTATATTCACCAATCATTCCCTGAAGTGAACGATCTTCTGGAATTAAGGCGATACCCATTTTTATCATTTCCATTGGTGTATGGTAAGGGTTTGCTTGCACATCATTAATAATTATTCGACCACTATGTGGATGAAGGATACCATATATACAATTCAGGATTTCGGTTTTACCAGCACCTACTGCACCAACGATTGCAACTATTTCCCCCCGGTTTATACTTAGGTTCACACCATTTACTTGATTAGAGTATTCCAATTCTTCTATGCGCATTAGTTCAGTTCCGATTTCTGCTTCTATCTTTGGATAGAAAACATCCAACTTCCTGCCTATCATTGCGCTTACTAATT
>JAAYYM010000250.1 GCA_012515365.1 Clostridia bacterium | reverse complement strand
TCCTGCTTATATCCTTCTACAAGAATGAGATCTACATCATGCATCAGTGCCGCCACCTGAGAAAATCCCAAGGAACGCTGCTCAATGAGTGCTGTCTTTTCTGCTGATGCCACCACCGAAAGCTCTGCACCTGCTTGACTAAACCTCCATGAATCTTTACCCTTATAATCCACCAAAAAATGATGGGCATCATGTTTGATCACACCTACACGCAGTCCCCTTGCACGTAGATTTTTTATAAGACCTTCAATCAGTGTTGTTTTTCCGGTTCCGGAATAGGCCGAGAATCCAAGCATCGCTACTTCTGCCATATGTTATCCCCCAATCTTATTCATGCTGCGTCCTGACAGACTTTGATTGTTCAGATCAGATAAAGAATGCTGTCCCGGCTTTAACAGGATCGCTTTCTTAAACGCTTCTTCCATCCTTGCCTTACTCAAGCCCTTGATTGGAAATTCCTGCGATGAATGTAGACAAGGCTTTATCTTACCATCTGCTGTCAGTCGCAGACGATTGCACTTACTGCAGAAATGCTCGCTGATCGGACTGATCAATCCAATATTGCTCTTGGCACCAGGTAAGCGATACAGTCGCGCGACGCTGCCATTAATCTGTGGCTGTGCAACAGCCTCGGGCAACTGCTTAAGCACCGTGGAGCAAGGAAGGTAGGCGTATTCTCCAAATTCCTTTTCATCAAGCATCGGCATCAGCTCAATGAATCGTACCTCCAATGTGTACTTTTTCGTCAGCTCCGCCAACGCTACTATCTCATCGTCATTAAAACCACCCATCAGCACTACATTTATTTTGATCTGTTCAAATCCGGCATCCAGTGCTGCATGCACACCATTAAGGGCATCAGAAAGTTCTCCCTGTTTTGTTATGTAGGCATATTTTTTTTCATCTAACGTATCCAGGCTGATGTTCAGCCGGCTTACGCCTGCCTCTCTCAGTGGCACAGCCAGTTTTGGCAATCGTATTCCATTGGTGGTTACACACACCTCTTTGATCCCGGAAACTGCTGCCGCGCGACGACAAATCGACAGAATATTCTTCTTAACTAATGGTTCTCCACCTGTAATCCTCAGTTTATTGATTCCTAATGCTGTCGCCGCCTCGATCGCCTGTATCATCTCATCCTCCGTCAGCATATCCTCATGACGCTTCTTACAAACGCCTTCTTGTGGCATGCAATAACGGCAGCGTAGATTACACAGTTCTGTTACAGAAAGCCGCAGATATGTAATTTCACGTCCCATGTTATCTATCATATTCGATACCAGTCTTTTTCTTTTTTATCGCACAAATTATATCATGAATCCTTTCAGTACAGTTCCTTTTTCAAGTGGACCACTTCCTGCAGGTACCACAGCCATTACATTGCAGCCAATCCTACTACTCATCACCATATTTCCCTGTTCCTTTTGCAGTAACATTTTTACCGTACCGTCTTTCAGTTCAAGCATGCCTCGCAGCAGCCTTGTCTGTGGACTTTTCTTAGGAAATTCTGCCTGTAGTGTTAGCAACAGCTCTTTTGGAAGGAATTCGCACCTTCCTGACATTTTTTTTAGAACAGGAAGCGCAATTGCATAAAAATTAGTAAGTGCCGCCTCCGGATTTCCCGATAAACCACACACAAGTGTGCTCCCCTTCATGCCGTACGCACACGCCATTCCCGGTTTCATACGTACTCCGTGAAACATAATATCGATGGCTGCACTCTGCATTGCTGCCGGAGTCAGATCATAGTCTCCCACTGAGACACCTCCTGTGGAAATAACAGCATCACATTCTGCAAGTCCCTTTTCAAGCAGGACACATATATTTGACACGGAATCTTTGCCTAGACCGAGATAGACAGGAGTAAATCCCTCTCGAAGCAAGGCCGCTTCCAACAGATATCGATTGCTGTTACGTATTTTACCTGCCGTTGGCGGAGTGTCCAGTTCCATGACCTCATTGCCTGTAGAGATGATACCAATCCTTAGTCTGCGATAGACATTGGGTGCTGCGATTCCTTGAGCAGCCAGCGTGCCCATCAGCCCCACATCGATCTCACTGCCGCACTCTGCCAGCTGACTGCCACATGTTACATCCTCACCCGCAAATACAATATTTTCATTCACTGCGTAGGATTTAAACAACGTAACGGTACTATTCGTAAATTCCACTTCTTCATACTTGCATACAGCGTCTGCACCTTCTGGGATCGGTGCACCGGTGAGTATCTTTACTGCTGTTCCCTTCGTTACCGTTTTAGACGGCACTGCACCTGCAGGAACTTCCTCGAGCAGTCTGAGTGTTACAGGCGACTGTCTCGAAATGTTTTGTGTATCTTCACTCAAAAAGGCATAGCCATCATAAGGCGATCGATTAAAAGAAGGCACATCCTCAAGCGCCTGCTGGTTTTCTGCAAGAATACGCCCCATACTTTCAGAAAGCGGGATTTTTTCACTATCAACAGGTTTTACTTTCTTAAGCAACATATCACGTGCTTCTATATAATCCAGTCTACTTCTCATATTCATCCCTTCCCCAATAGAATCAGAGCATTCTTCGGCAGACTGATCTTGACCGTCTTTGCACGAATTCTCCGCCATGTGTCCTTATCCACTTCCCAGTAGACAGCTTCCTGTTGTGCACCATCCGGACGTAGCATGAGTGTAAAAGAAAATGGATTTTCTATTTCCTCGACAACCTGACACGAATATGTATTCTCACCCTCTCCGGCGCAGATATGATGCATCCGTATACCGATATAACAAATAGCAGCCTTGAAATCTTGATCCGATTCCTGACCCATCTCATACTTCGGTTCCAGTTCTAATTCCAGCTCCATTCCCCAATCGACTGCACGTACACGCTTTCCAGCGATATGCTCCAGTCGCGATATGTTCTTACAGCCAGTCAGAATAGCACCGTTTACCGTCTCTGGTGAATGAAAGACTTCCTTCCTGCTTCCTTGCACTTCTATGTGTCCGTTGCACATGATCGCAATATCATCAGACAGGCGGAACACTTCGTCGCGGTTATGAGAAACTAACAGCACAGTTTTATCAAATCGTTGTATGACTTCGCGTACCTCTTGCTCCATCTGAAAACGAAGATGACTGTCAAGTGCTGAAAAAGGCTCATCAAGCAACAGTGCATTTGGATGATTAATCAGAATCCTTGCTAATGCTGTACGCTGTTTCTGCCCTCCTGAGAGCTGATCTGGTAATCTGTCCTCCAGTCCCTCCAGATGCATTGAATGTATCATCTGTGCCACTTCAGTATCCGCACGATCCTTATTTCTGACAGCAGCTGCAATATTCTGTCGCACAGTCATATTCGGGAAAAGTGCATATTGTTGAAACAAGTAGCCGACCTTACGCTTTTGCGGAGAAAGATTAATCCGCTCCTTTGAATCAAACAATGTTACACCATCTAACACAATTTTCCCACGATCGGGTAATTCAATCCCGGCAATGCATTTAAGCGTCATACTTTTTCCACAGCCAGATGCACCTAAAAGTGCCAATACACCATCTGATGTTTCAAATTTCGTTTTAAGGTGAAAATCACCCATCTTTTTTTCTATATCCACATACAGGGACATCACACTCTGCCCCCTTTTATATTCTTCTTTTTTTCAAGCATATTGATCGTCAGCAGCACTGCTGCAGAGATTAACACATTGATCACCACCCATTTAAATGCCAGCATATCATCATTGATACGCCACAGCTGATAGACGGTAGTCGATATGGTAGCTGTGCGTCCCGGTGTATAGCCTGCAATCATACTGGTAGCTCCGTATTCGCCCAGTGCTCTGGCAAATGCCAGTACCGTTCCCGCCAAAATACCCTGACGACAGAAAGGCATACGGATACGCCAAAAAATATAAGTATTGGACAACCCCAGCGTCTGTCCTGCATAAGCAAGTGTCTCATCAAAAGACTCAAAAGCACCTCGGGCTGTACGATACATAAGTGGAAAAATGACTACTGTAGTCGCTAGAACAGCTGACCACCATGTCATCGTAAGTTTGATATCAAAGACTGATAAAAACCATGCACCTATCAGCCTTCTTGGTCCAAATACCCGCAACAGCAGATATCCCACAACAGTAGGCGGTAACACCAACGGCAGAGTGAGAATCACATCCAAAATGCCTTTCAAAATGCGCGGTAGTCTAACGATATAATAAGCAGCAGCAATTCCTGTAAAAAAAATGATTACTGTGCTGATTCCTGCAATACGCAGAGAATTAAATAATGGAAAATAGTCCATATATATTCCGTCCTTTTAATCTAAAACAGACGGACAAGATCTGCCCGCCTATTTTGAGGTTCTACTGTGTGATTGGAGTAAATCCAACCGCTTCGAATACAGTATTTGCAGAATCACTCTTTAAGTATTCCAAAAATGCTTCTGCTGCTTCAACGTTTTTTGAAACATTCATTACAGCAGCTGGATAGATAACCTGTCCACACATTTCCTTTGTAGCGGTATCAACAATAGTTAGTCCGGCGGAGAATGCATCCGTCTGATAGATGATGCCACAGTCTACCGCTGCCTCTGATACCTGACTTGTAACTTCTTTCACATTCGTTCCGTACGTAATGCAGCCTGCAGATGCCAATGCTTCTTCGTCCAGTGTAAAATAACTTAAAATTTTCTGGGTGTACTGTCCAACAGGTACATCTGCATTGCCCATCGCCATCAGGATATCCCCACCTTCAAGTGCTGCTTTCAGGTCTTCATAGGATTGAATATTCTTGGGATTTCCATCAGGAACAGCCAGTGCAACCTTATTTTCCAAAATGTCAAAGCGCGTATTCTTTAATACATAGTCTAGTCCTTCTGTATTAACCTTGGCATCGGCACTGCTGTCAAGCTGGTTCATTTGCTTCTGACCGGCTGAAATAAAAATATCGCAGTATGCCCCCTCCTGGATCTGTGTCTTTAGCGTACCTGATGAGTCAAAGTTAAAGACAAGTGTAACATTGGGATTCTCTTCCATATACTTGTCTCCCAGCTCCGTCAGTGTCTCCTGCATCGAAGCAGCTGCAAACACAGTCAATTCGGTAGGAACTGCCTCATCGTTCGTTACTTCATCAGGAGCTGCCTCATTAGTCTGGGGCGTTTTAGCCGCACAGCCTGCGAGCAGGCAAAGTACCATACTGAAAGCAGGTAGCAATGCCATTGTGTGTTTCTTGTTTCTTTTCATGTTCTTCATGATTTCCTCCTTGATTCACATGCGGAGTGTAGGAACACCGAGTGAATAAAAAAATGTCCGTCTTCTTCAAGACGGACACAAAA
The DNA here is from genome assembly GCA_012515365.1 of Clostridia bacterium. The sequence goes on along the minus strand of JAAYYM010000250.1, from coordinate 12,508 downwards.
ATCAAACCAACGGTATCATGAATGCATTGGTAAAAGAATTGTATTCCGTCTTCTTTTCAATAAGGAAGGCCGTTTCGTTTCCAAATACGACCCTTTGACCGCTTAACAGTCCGGCCTCGGTTCCATAGCAAAGCCTTAGGAAAGGAGGCTCGAAGACATAATAATTCTCACATAAAAGAAACATATTGTCAAACCAATCTTCATGCTTATTAAAATCTCATATAAAACTCTTATCTAAAGTACGCTACTCCGGACTCAAAGATCTGCATGTCTTGATTTCCATAAATGTTTTTAGCTACTGCATCGCCAATTCGCTCTGAATGCCCCATCTTACCAAAGCATCTGCCATCCGGACTTAAAATTCCCTCGATTGCAGAGTAAGAACCATTGATATTCCACTCTTCATCCATGGAAACAACACCATTTAGGTCAACATACTGTGTCGCCACCTGACCATTTTCAAAGAGCTTCTTAATCCACTCATCACTTGCTACGAAACGACCCTCTCCATGAGAAGCAGGGATCACATATGTCTCACCCAATGTCGCTTTTCTAAGCCATGGGGATTTATTAGATACCACCTTGGTATACACCATCTTGGAAATATGGCGGTTGATCGTATTAAACGTAAGTGTCGGTGAGTCAGCATTCTGCCCTTTAATGACTCCCTCCGGAAGCAGTCCCAGCTTAACCAATGCCTGGAAACCATTACAGATACCAAGTGCCAGACCATCTCTTTCCTGAAGCAGACGGTTAACTGCTTCTTTCATTTTTGCATTTTGGAATGCAGTAGCAAAGAATTTAGCTGATCCATCCGGTTCATCACCTGCTGAAAATCCACCAGGGAACATGATAATCTGTGACTGATCAATCAATTTTTCAAATGTTTCCACAGAATTTCTGATATCCTGTGCTGACAGGTTTGTAAATACCTGTGTCACTACCTTTGCACCTGCGCGCTCAAAAGCCTTTGCACTATCGTATTCACAGTTTGTACCCGGGAATACCGGAATAAATACAGTCGGCTGTGCCACTTTATGCTTGCAGACATAAACTTCTCCTGCTTTAGCTTCATAAACAGGTGTCTTTAAGATCTGTGTATCCTGATCTGCTTTTGTAGGGAATACCTTTTCAAGAGGTTTCTTCCAAGCATCTAAAACTTCCTCTACTGAAAGCTCTGCAAAGCTGCTTGTGAACTTACCTGAATCATTCACTTCACCAACTAATACATAAGGAATTTTAATTTGACTTAACTGGTCACCTTTAACAGCTGCTATGATATTACCATTTTCTCTTGCGAACAGATCCTGCTGTGTAAGTTTTGAATCAAATGAAACTCCAAGCATATTACCAAATGCCATCTTGCATACTGCAGGTACGATTCCTTTTCCATCCAAAGCATAAGCTGCTTCGATCACGCCCTTATGAGCAAGCTCTGAAATGGCTGCATATAATTGTTTAACCTGTTCAAAATCAGGGATATCATAAGCATCCTTTTCAATTGAAAACTTAATTAGTTTTGCTCCGGTACTCTTAAGCTCTGGCGTGATAATATCCTGATGATTTGCCATATCTACTGCGAAGGAAACCAAAGTAGGCGGCACATCAATATCTTCAAAGGTACCAGACATACTATCCTTACCTCCGATAGATGCAAGTCCAAATCCCATCTGTGCTTCATAAGCACCTAGCAGTGCTGAGAATGGCTGACTCCAACGTTTCGGATCCTCTGTCATACGTCTAAAATACTCTTGGAACGTAAAATGAATCTTCTGATAATCTCCACCTGAAGCTACGATTTTGGCAACTGATTCTACGACTGCGTAAACCGCACCATGATATGGACTCCATGAAGATAATTCCGGATCAAAGCCATAACTCATCATGGAAACTGCATCACATTTACCCTGGTCAACCGGTAATTTTGCAACCATCGTCTGAGTTTCCGTCAGCTGATATTTTCCACCATACGGCATCAGCACACTAGCTGCTCCGATAGATCCGTCAAACATTTCTACAAGTCCCTTTTGAGAACACTCATTCAAATCAGAAATAGCATTCAGCCATTTTTCTCTTCCATTCTCGTCCGTTACTATCTGTGAACCGAAATAAGAATCCTTTTTCTGAGGAATTTCCACTACGATATCGGTTTCCTGATGTGCTCCGTTTGTATCTAAGAATGCACGTTTCAGATTAACGATTTCCTTACCTCTCCAGCACAGTACCAGTCTTGGTTCTTCTGTTACCTCTGCCACAAGTGCAGCTTCTAAGTTTTCTTCTGCTGCATATGCTAAAAATTCATCAACATCAGATGGTCTGATTACAACAGCCATACGCTCCTGTGATTCTGAAATCGCAAGCTCAGTTCCATCAAGTCCTTCATATTTCTTTGGTACCTTATCAAGATCAATACGCAATCCATCTGCAAGCTCACCAATTGCAACTGATACTCCGCCCGCACCAAAGTCATTACACTTGCGGATCAGTCTGCTGACCTCACGACGCCTGAATAATCTCTGGATCTTTCTTTCTGTTGGTGCATTTCCTTTTTGTACTTCTGCTCCACAAGTCTCAATGGATTCCTCTGTATGAACCTTAGAAGAACCTGTTGCTCCGCCACATCCATCACGTCCTGTACGTCCGCCAAGCAGCACGATAATATCGCCGGGATCTGAAGTTTCCCGGATTACGTTAGCTCTTGGTGCTGCCCCCATCACTGCACCGATTTCCATTCTCTTAGCTACATAATTCGGATGATAGATTTCTTTTACATAGCCGGTAGCAAGACCGATCTGATTGCCATAAGAAGAATAACCGCTGGCTGCTCCGCGCACCAGTTTCTTTTGTGGCAGCTTTCCTTTTCTGGTATCACGTAATGATACTGTCGGATCTGCTGCTCCGGTGATACGCATTGCCTGATATACATAAGTTCTGCCTGATAACGGATCACGGATTGCTCCGCCCAAACAGGTAGCTGCTCCACCAAATGGCTCGATTTCGGTCGGATGATTATGTGTCTCATTTTTAAAGTTAATAAGCCATTCTTCTGTCTTTCCATCGATTTCGATTGGAACGACGATCGAACAAGCATTAATCTCATCTGATTCTTCCAAATCATTCAGTTTACCGTCTTTTTTGAGCTTTCTCATTGCCATAAGTGCAAGATCCATCAAGCATACATACTTGTCCTTACGTGCACCGAAAATCTCATCTCTGACTGAAAGATAATGTTGAAAAGCTTCCTCAATTGGTGCTTTGTAATCGCCATCTTCAAATGTAACATTCTTAAGTTCTGTAGAAAATGTAGTATGACGGCAATGATCTGACCAATAAGTATCTAACACTTTGATCTCGGTCATACTTGGATTTCTCTTTTCATCATTTAAGAAATAATTCTGAATATGTTGAAAATCTTTAAATGTCATAGCCAGTCCGAGAGAGTCATAAAGCGCTTTCAGTTCCTGCTCCGGCATATCCTTAAATCCATCAAATATCTTGATATCCTCAGCCTCCGGGAATTCTGCAAGCAGCGTATCCGGCTTTTGTGCATTATTCTCTCTTGAATCTACAGGATTGATACAATAATTCTTGATTTTTTCAAATTCTTCATCACTCATGCTGCCTTCAAAGCAATAAGTGACCGCAGTTTTAATAATAGGATTTTCACTTTCATTCAAAAAACGTACGCATTGTACTGCTGAATCTGCTCTCTGATCAAACTGTCCCGGTAAAAATTCTACTGAAAAAACTCTTGCATCGTTTTCTCTTGGAAAATCCTCTTCATATATATAATCAACCGGCGGCTCAGAAAACACACATGAACATGCCTTCTGATAGGTCTCCTCTGATAAATTTTCTACATCATAGCGGATCAGCTCTCTGACCTTTTTGATTCCTTTTACATTGAGATAACTCTTAACATCTTCATGTAATTCCTTAGACTTTACTGCAAATGGTTCCTTCTTTTCTACATAAATTCTCTTTACCAATGTTTTATCTCCTTTATTTTGATTAATATGATCTTACTCTTCCTCTATCAGCAATCCATCCAGCAGATAAAGCAGCTGTTCATCAACTGTCTTTTCCGAAATCCCGATCGTCTTTGCCGAGATCTTCAGTCCCTCTAACACAAACATGATATTCATAGCCATCACAAGTGGATTTTCACAATAAAACTCGCCCGTTGCAACGCCTGCTGTGATGATCTCCGAGATCAATTTGACCCCTAGCTCAAATTTCTTTCTCATGATATGATCTTTTTTTGAAAATTTGTTTACAAAGAAAAATTCGTAGGTCGCGATCGTCAGTGTATCATCCTTTTTCAGAATTTCTCTTTTTTGTTCATTTAAAAACAATGTAAGGATATCTGCTACTGTCGATTCCTCAGACAACACAGCTTCTAATGAATCATCTGTGTCTTCCTGTTCAAGCTTTAATACCTCCATGAAAACATCATTTGTATTTTCAAAATAGAGGTACAGACCGCCTCTGCTGATCTCACAAGCTTCCACGATATCCTTCATGGTGACATTCTTAAATCCCTTTTCAATAAATACATCTCTGGCGCGCTCGAGAATCAATTGTCTCTTCTGAGCTGATTTTTCCCCCATAACTCACCTCTCATACTCTTGTTAGTAGTTTGAACTAATCATCAGTTTTATTTTATGACATGCCTGTCACAGTGTCAATAACTTCTGATTGCTTCCTCGACTGTATGGACACCAATTAATTTCATTCCTTCTATATTTTTAAGGCTTTTCAGTGTGGAAGCAGGCACAATACATGTCGTAAACCCTAGCTTCTTAGCCTCATTCACACGTACTTCAGCCATACTGACTGCACGTACTTCCCCACTCAACCCGATTTCACCAAATGCTACAATGTGATCATCAATCGGTTTATTTTTAAATCCGGAAACAATTGCAAGTGCAATACCAAGATCAATTGCCGGCTCAGTCACCTTAATGCCGCCTGCCAGATTCACATATGCATCACAATTTGCAGTTCGAAGACCAATTCTTTTTTCCAGAACTGCCATTAACAGATTAACTCTGTTGTAGTCTGTACCTGTCGCCTGTCTTCTCGGTATTCCAAAATTAGTCTGGCATACAAGTGCCTGGATTTCCAGTAAAATAGGTCTGGTTCCTTCGATAGAGCAGGTAACGACGGATCCTGCGGATTCCTTTGGTCTTCCATTCAGCATAAACTCCGATGGATTCTTGACCTCTACGAGTCCTTCCTCACGCATTTCAAAAACACCGATTTCATTGGTTGAACCAAAACGATTCTTGACACCTCTTAAAATCCTGTATGCTGCATGTCTGTCTCCTTCAAAATAGAGTACCGTATCTACCATATGTTCTAACACTCTCGGACCGGCTACCGTTCCCTCTTTTGTAACATGTCCGACAATGAAAATAGAGATTCCAAGTCCCTTTGCAAGTTGGAGGAGAATAGCTGTTGCCTCTCTTACCTGAGATACGCTTCCCGGTGCAGCGCCCACTGTCTCACTATACATCGTCTGTATAGAGTCAATAATGACGATCTCCGGTTTATCTTTACGAATCACTTCTTCGATATCGTCCAGATTCGTCTCACACATCAGGCGCAGGGTATCGCTGAATTCTCCGATTCTTTGCGCACGCAGCTTGATCTGTTTCAGTGACTCCTCACCCGAAATATAGAGAACATTTTGTTCTGCCAAAGACAACAGACGACACATCTGCAGCAATAACGTAGATTTACCGATTCCGGGATCTCCGCCGACTAATACGAGCGATCCTCTGACAATCCCACCACCGAGTACTCTGTCGTATTCCGCCATTCCTGTCGATATTTTTTCATCATCTGCTAATGTAATGTCTGAAAGCTTTGTTGGCTCGTTCTTTTCCAAAAATCCTGCTCTCTTCATTCCGGTTTTAGATGCACCGCCTTGCGTTTTCTTGATCGGCTCCTCTACAAGTGTATTCCATTCCTTGCATCCCGGACATTGTCCCATCCATTTTGTGGATTCATATCCACAAGACTGACAGTAGAAAATTGTACTTTTTTTTGCCATATACTTCCCCTGTTTTCCCTTATACAATAAACATGCACTTACTTAAAGTAAGTAATACCTAAAGTAAGTGCTGCTTAAGTAAGTGCCATTTATCTGACTACTGATCATCCAATTATTTCTACATCAACCAATCCTTCATTTGCAAGTTCAATTCCTACATTCAGCTTGCCTCCAAGATTCGTTTTCATTCTTCCGATACTTTTCTGATTGATCAATACTTCATATTCTGTCTCATCGGCAAGTCCGATTGTAATTTGTGCATCCTCTGCACCTTCCACCTTGAACTTAACACCTGACTGTGTAAAAGTAAATTCCTTTACACTGGTTCCCGGAACTGATTCATAAACAAAAATTCCATCTCTCTCTAATTTCGTCATAGCCTGAGAAGTCTTAACTTTATACAAATCTCCATCAAACTCATAACCTTCCTGTTTTTCTTTTTGAGCCAGCGTATGATTTCCAAAGCTGAGAGTTCCGTTCTTTTCTGTGCATATCAATTCTTGTACTGCCGACATGTTCTTTTGTCCTCCTAATGGTTTGCTAACTAATACAATCATCAATTACTTGATTTTCTCTTATATTGTACAATATCCTATCATTAAAGACAAGAAGTTAGTTTACACAATATCTTCGAATTTTTCATACTCTTCATTTACTTTCCTAAAAATCTCTACATTGCCACCCGGATTATCAGGATGGTATTTCTTTACCAGATCACGATAACGCTCTTTTACCTCCTGCTGCGTCATACAGTCATAAAAATAAACGCTGTTTCTTGTTGGAAAGATAGGAGTTTTCTCTTCATTCTGCTGATAGTCCTCCCTCTGACTATTTTCACTCTGTCTGCGGTGATAATCATTCTGTCTTCTGCTTTCTTCCCTACGTCTTTTTTCGTTCTGTTCCTGCTCAAATTTAGCCTGATAATAGCGTTTATATGCATCTGCTGTTCTTTTGTCACCACCGATATCCCATGAAATACTATCATCACGCTTTCTGTCTGCTGCATTTTGTTTGCTCGCATAAATTGCTGACAGAAAAACGCCATATATCGGTATATACATTAAAATGGATGGCCAAAACGGAGCTGCTGCTACAAACTCAACGATAGCTAATATAAACAGAAAAGATAATATCCGCCAAGACACATGCCTGACTCCTTCCGAAATATATGTTTCTATTCGCACTCCGATCAAAGAAATGGTAAATGCAATTGCTGCGAAGAAGACATAATCCAATCTATTCCATCCTGGCCTGAATAAAACAAATGACATCATTGCGCCAAATATGACAATAAGCTTTCCGGCTATGATTAATTTTCTTTTTAAAGAGTTATTGATCTGCACTTGACTACTAGTTCTCCTTTGTTAAGTGTGACGACTACATCATCCCCGGGTTTTACGTTCTTATTTAGGATCTCTTCTGCCAGTTTATCCTCTATCATCGTTTGAATTGCACGTTTCAAAGGTCTGGCTCCGTATTTATGATCAGTTCCTTTATCGACGATATATTGTTTTGCGCTGTCACGTACAGTCAATTTAATTTGCATCTGTGATGCTGCTCTCTTCTCAAGATTTTTTGTGAGAAGTGAAACAATCTGTTTCATATGATCCTTAGTCAGTGCATGGAATACAATCGTTTCATCAATTCTGTTTAGAAATTCAGGTCTGAAAATCCTCTTGACCTCTTCCATAACTGAGGATTTCATTTTTGCATAATCCTGTTTTTCATCATTTCCCGAAGCAAATCCAAGTTTTTTAGGATCAATGATACGCTGTGCACCTGCATTTGAAGTCATAATGATGACGCAGTTTTTGAAGCTGACTTTTCGGCCTGTTGAGTCTGTAATGTGCCCATCGTCTAAAACCTGAAGTAAAATATTGAATACATCTGGATGGGCTTTTTCGATCTCATCAAATAATACAACGGAATAAGGGTTTCGTCTCACCTTATCCGATAACTGTCCACCATCATCAAAACCTACGTATCCGGGTGGTGAACCTATCATTTTAGAAACTGTATGCTTCTCCATATACTCTGACATATCTACTCGGATCATAGCCTGTTCTGTGCCAAATAATGCTTCCGTCAAAGCTTTTGAAAGCTCTGTTTTTCCTACTCCTGTAGGTCCGAGGAAAAGAAATGACCCGATTGGTCGATTTGGTTCCTTTAAACCGACTCTGCCTCGTTTGATTGCACGAGCTACCGCACTGACAGCCTCTTGCTGCCCGATTACACGTTTTTGCAGCTCTTTTTCCAGTTTGATCAGCCGTTCACTTTCACCCTCTGCCAGCTTTTCCAATGGAATCTTTGTCCACTGTGAAATAACTGCGGTAATTTCAGCTTCATCTACACGACAGATCTGTGATGTCTTATTCTTTTCATACCGTGCATATTTTCTGTCGTAGCTCTGTTTGAGTTTATCGAGTTTGCGATCTGTCTCACCTGCCATCGCATACTCACCATCCTTAAGAAGTCCGACCTTTTCCTCCTCAAGCTGTTTGATTTCTGCTTCGATTTTTTCAATAGCCAAAGGTTTTTTGATATTAGCAAGGCGAACCTTTGCGGCTGCCTCATCGATTAAGTCAATTGCCTTATCCGGCAGTCTTCTGTCGTTTAAGTAACGTGAGGAAAGCTTTACTGCAGCCTCTACTGCTGCTTCCGTAATTTCAACATTATGATGCTTTTCATACTGCATCTTGATTCCATTTAGTATCTGAACAGCAACCTCAACAGATGGTTCTTCTACCTGAATCGGCTGGAAGCGTCGCTCGAGTGCTGCATCCTTCTCGATATGCTTGCGATATTCATCATAAGTAGTCGCACCGATTAACTGGATCTCACCCCTTGCAAGAGATGGCTTTAAGATATTAGAAGCATCTATCGCGCCTTCTGCACCACCTGCTCCGATGATGGTATGTAATTCATCAACAAACAGTAAGATATCTCCTGCAAGAATAATCTCCCGTATCACTTTTTTGATACGTTCTTCAAACTCACCACGATATTTACTTCCTGCTATCATTCCTGATAAATCAAGAGTCAGCAGACGCTTATCCTTAATGGTCTCCGGTACCTCATCTGCAACAATTTTTCTTGCCAGTCCCTCTACAATTGCTGTTTTTCCAACACCCGGATCACCGATCAGACATGGATTGTTTTTTGTACGTCTGCTCAGGGTCTGAATAATCCGTGTGATTTCTGTTTCACGCCCGATAACAGGATCCAGCTTACCTTCTGCTGCAAGCTGAGTCAGATCCCTACTGTACTGGTCAATCGTAGGTGTCGCAGATGCTCTCGCTTTTGCCTTGGAATTCTTCATATTTTGAATTTCCTCCGCATACCTTGAGAGATCCTCTCCTATCCCTTGTAATAGCTCTATATAAAGTCTTCCCGGGTTTACCCCGCATGTATTTAATAAGCGTGATGCAATGCATGCTGTATCCTTAATCAAGGCAATCAGAATATGTTCTGTACCAATTTGTTCCGCCTGCATATGTTCCGCTTCGTCCTTTGCTTCTTCCAGTATCTTCTGTGCACGTGGTGTGAAGCCGTCTCTCTCTTTTACACCGATACTAAGCTCCGGAGCGATCAGCTGCTCTATAAACTCCATCAGCTGCTCTTGTGTGACCTGATTATTAATCAAAACCTTTGCTGCCACTCCGGTTCCCTCACGTAACAATCCGATCAGAATATGCTCTGTGCCTACATAACCATGCTTTAGCTCAGCTGATACCTTATAGGCAAGATCCAAAGCTTTTTGTGCCTTTTTTGTATAATTTTCTGCCATTATTGATGTCCTCTACTTTCTGTCCACATTATATATACTGACTGTATATCTCGTCAATCATTTCATGTACTTCTTCACGGGATATATTTTTAAGGCTTGCTTTTGCAAGTAAAATCTTGAGATCTCTTTTCATTTCCTCCATTGCCGTGAGTTTATCAATATCAATTGCGATAATTGCCCCTCTGCGCCGGTCCACCTTTACGATTCCTTCCTGACGCAAAACAGAATAAGCCTTATTGACTGTATGCATATTAATCCCAATTTCATCTGCCAGCTGACGAACAGACGGCAGCGTATCGCCCTCTTGCAGTCTGGAAGTTGCCACACATAAAATAATCTGATTTCTTAATTGCATATAGAGTGCTTCTTCACTGTTAAAATCTATTTCCATTTCAATTATCATATACGTTCACCATCTTTTCCCTGATGTAGTTTCTTTTGTTTGTTATATGTATACTAGCACAAGTAGTTTCAATATTCAAGTCTTGCCACAAAAAAGATCGCTGATAAACAGCGATCTTTCTTTTATTATAGTAACCTTCATTATGGAAACTGTAATGCACATTTCATTTTAATAACGATATGGATCATCATAACCTTGTTGTCCATTTCTGGCAGGCTGTTCATAGAATGGATCAGCCGGTCTTGCAGGACGTAATGGTTTTGGTCTCTCCTCCGGTGTAATCTGTGCATTTCCTGAAGCAGGTGCCTGAGGTGGTCTTGGTACTCCGGTCATAACCGGTTGTCCCGACTGTCCCGGCATTCCGACCTGTCTTGGTGCTCCCGGCATGACTGGCTGTCCAGGTACTCCGGTCTGTCTTGGTGCTCCCGGCATAATTGGCTGTCTTGGCATTCCTGACATATTAGGCTGTCCCGGCATAATAGGCTGTCCTGGCATGACTGGCTGTCCTGACACTCCTGCTGAGATCGGCATTCCCGATGATCTTGGTACTCCCGGCGCTACCGGCATACTATTTGGACGTGGCGCATCTGCCATTCCGGAAGTTCCGGTGATACCCTGATGTGGCGTCCTTTGTGCAGCTGGCTGTCCGCCCATACCTGGCTGTGGTCTTGGTATTCCGGCTTGAACAGGTTGATTGATCCTTGCTCTTTGAACAGGCATTCCCGGCTGTACAGGCATTCCTGACTGTACCGGCATTCCCGGCTGTACTGCCATGTCTGGTCTCATTCCCGATGACTGTGGTACGACTCGTGTGCCTGCCGGCATTACATTTCGTCCCTGTGGACTGTTGATCTGCTTAGGTTGTGGTTCTTTTGGCGGTTCAGTAACTGTAATATTAGGTCTTGTTACCGGTACTCTTTTATTAGGTCCAGGTGCTGCCGCTCCAGGTACTGGTGCTGTTTGGGCTACATTCGCTGCTGCCTGTTTTCTGGATGAATGACGATAGTCAGGGTCATCTCTATTTTGCAGCTCTTCCTGCATCTTACTCCAGTCCATCTGTGTCGCTTCTACAGGTTCTGCACCTTTTTTCTTTTTCTTATGTCCAAATAAAGAGGTCTTCTCTTCTACTGGCTCTTCCATGGCATCGTCTTCCACGTCTTGATCATCCTCGGCATCTTCCTCATCATCATCCATCAGATCATCACTCTCATACCACTGTGCAAGTCTGCTCTTTTTCTTTTCTTTTTTCTTTTTCTCTTTTCTTCCAACCGGCTTTTCAGGTTCTGGCTCTTCTTGTTCTTCTTGCTTTAACAACGGCTCCAGCTGTTCAAAATACATATCCGTCGTTTCATACCCAACACTTGCTTTTGGTGGTTCCTGCATAAGCTGATTTTCTGCTTTAAGCTCATTTCGATACTCATCCTGCGATGACTTAAGGATCGGACTTCTCTTATGGGGATTCAGATAGATTTCTCCTGTGTCTTCTAGTTCTTCTCCGGCTTCATAACGTCTTGCCCTGATGGTTTCCTGATCGATTTCTTCCTCGTCATCTTCTTCATCTTCATCCTCATCTTCATCCTCATCATCGTCGTCCTCATCAATGTATTCATAACCCTGATATTCTCTTAACTTAACAAACAGAATAATGACAAGAGCCAGCAAAATCACAAGTACGACACCCATCACGATCAGAATGATCGGAGATACTCCGCCTGATGCTTCTCCGCTATCTGTGCTAAACAGTGCACCTACTCCACCTGCGTCAGATACAGATCCGGATGACAGCTGCAGATATCTCTGATAGGTACCTTCCTTCATATCATATAAATACCAACCGTTTGTACCTTCATTATTCATTGCATACAGCAAAAAGAAATCACTCTTGCTGACAGCTCCCTCTGTTGCTTCTTTGTCAGCACTGTCCGCGATCATAAAAGCATGAAGAGATTTATTGTTCCATTGAAGCGTCGCTTTTGTAAATCCATCCGGCGCAACAATATCATCTGTCAGCGGCATGATCACGATGTAGCGTCCCTCAATTCCTTTGATGGAGACAAATTCCGTAAAGGCATCTGCTGTCTGGTCATAAATGCAGAAGTCAGCATTTGCTCCACTTTCATCTGTTAAATACAGTAATGTAAGTGCACCCGTATCTGACTTTGCAGCCTCTACCATCTGTTCCTTATAATTAAACTGCTCTTTGTGAAACCCTGCCGGCAGAAGTTCATTTGGAAATGTAGTAGAAAGCATTTTCGAATTA
>JAAYYM010000249.1 GCA_012515365.1 Clostridia bacterium | reverse complement strand
CATAATTTTTCACGTCCATCAAATTTATCGGCAGTAAAAGAGATGCCATCCGATGTTTGGCTAAATGTTGATCCGGTTTTTGCATAACGCTCTGATTCTTGTGAAATCTTTTCATCAGAATGATATTCCTGCTTAGCAAACTCGTTATTGCAGCCAGCTAAAAGTAAACAAAATGACATCACGAACAGTAATTTTGCAAGTTTCATGTTTTATCCTCCGCTTTGTGTCTGATACTATAGGTTATTATAGTATTATTTGGTTTTGGATGAAATTTACATTTGTCATAAGATTGGTATATGAGCAGAGCTGAAAAATGAGCAGCTTTTTGGATCGTCTCATGGATCAAAACAGGAATATACAAAATCTATGAAAATCTATTCTAAAATACTTGACAAACCATATTGTAATTTAGTATACTAGCAAAGCGGTCAGAAAAATGTCTGATTCGAAATGGGATCTTAGCTCAGCTGGGAGAGCATCTGCCTTACAAGCAGAGGGTCATAGGTTCGAGCCCTATAGGTCCCATTATCAAAAAAGATATTGAACGCATTATATGGCGAGATAGCTCAGTTGGCTAGAGCACACGGTTCATACCCGTGGTGTCGAGGGTTCAAATCCCCCTCTCGCTACGATAAGACCTTAGTATTTACTAGGGTCTTTTTTTGTGTGTTGCATTTCGTGTTGCAACTATCTGAATTAAGATTATGCTAAGATTACATGTCAGATATTCTAAATCCGGCTTACCTTATGGTAAACTGTTATAGAAAATGCAGAGAGGCTTACATATGGTTGATAGGTGCATGAATAAATTTACTAGAAGCAGTCAATATGGGAAAAAAGTGGAACAGCAGCTTGTATTGTGGGTGCTGATTCTGTTCACGGTTTTTTACGGGATGTGTTTTTCGTTAGTAGAAGCAGATTCCTTTTTTTCGGCTGTAGAAAATGAAGCACACAGCATTTATAGAGAACATGTGGAAATCGTACTTGTGCCTCAATGCACAAAAGAATTAATCGAACAGAAACTGACCAAACATGTAGAGGTCAGAAAACCATCTTTAAAGAGAACTACGATTGTCAAAAGTCTGATCATGCTGACAGTATGCAATCTGGCAATTCTGCCGACCTTCTTCAGAAAAAAATGGGGTTCCTTAGGTTATCACGGAAACCGACATATTAAAAAAGATATGTATATCATACTTTTTATTCATAATCTGGATGGACTCAAAGCATAACTGAGTCTTGTTTTGCGTACACACAACAGAATATGAATGAAAAGGAGATTACGAAAATGCAGATATTAACATGGATCATTATTGTGATCAGCGCCGTAGCAGGAGGATTAAGTAGCATTATACTGATACTCAGCTTTCCGGCTATTTTGGTATGGAAATTTTATCGCCTTTGTCGCTACAGAATCAGTATGTTTAATTAGAAAAGGAGAATTATTATGCAATTAGATGCGATCTCAATTGTATTGATCATTTTTCTTGTTGGAGCATGTGTCTGGGGCATCTGGTTTGAATACCATGGAAAGAAATCTGATCCGAAAGATCCAAAAAATGAATCATAAAATCAAATAAATATAGAATAAGAGTAAAAGAAGAGGAATCGATTTAGCTTGTCAATCGATTCCTCTTAATTTTATGACTTCTCTTAATTTTAGTCCTCTGTGTTATTTCGACATCTGTTTAGCAGACTGCTTGTAATGATACCGAATAGAAGCATAGAACTTATCATTTCAACAAAATGCGCGAGT
>JAAYYM010000248.1 GCA_012515365.1 Clostridia bacterium | reverse complement strand
TTGTAAACGACAGACCGGTTACATTGACAGGAAAACCATCCTATATTTATGTGGATGTATTTGATTTGATCGATTTTGATCTGACAAAGCCGCAGGGACGTAGTGTGGCAACATTATTAAATGGGCAGACGGCGCAATATACAGAGTATTTAAAACAGGGAGATATCTTAAATATTTACTGGGTGCAGTAAGATAAAGTGGGAGTATAAAACTAATAAGGGAACAGGAAGGAAAATCAACATGGAGTTATGCAGTATTACAAGTGGGAGCAGTGGAAACTGTATTTATGTAGGGTCAGATCAGACGCATCTGATGATTGATGCGGGGTTGAGTGGAAAAAGAATTGAATGTGGACTAAATGAAATCGGATTAAAATCATCAGATATTCATGGCGTACTTGTAACACATGAGCACTCAGATCATATCAGCGGACTAGGGGTGTTGGCTCGCAAATACGAGATCCCGATCTATGGGACAAAAGGGACGCTCAAGGGCATTAAGGAAGCAAAAAATCTAGGAGAAATCCCATCAGGATTATTTCGTGAGATTTCTGCAGATGAGGAATTTATGATTGACGAACTAAAAATCAAACCGGTCAGAGTTTCGCATGATGCAAATGAACCAGTTGCATACCGCGTATCACATGAAGATAAATCGGTGGCAGTGCTGACCGACTTGGGCAAATATGATGACTACATAGTAGATGCGTTTTCAGGAGTAGATATCATTTTGCTGGAAGCCAATCATGATGTTAATATGCTTCAGGTCGGGCGATATCCGTATTATCTCAAACAGAGAATCCTAAGTGATCACGGACATTTGTCAAATGAATTGTCCGGACAGCTCTTATGCAGACTGCTTCATGATAAATTAAAGGCAGTGTTTTTAGGACATTTGAGTGCTGAAAATAATCTCGCTGAGCTGGCTTATGAGACGGTAAGGCTAGAATTGACACTATCTGAAACGGCTTATAAAAGCGGAGATTTTCCAATTTATATTGCAGGAAGAAGTAGACGTTCAGAGTTAGTTGCTGTATAATCTGAAAAACAGATGCTATGATAAAGGAGTATAAAAATGAAGAAGAAAATTATTATAACAGTAATTGGTAAGGATACAGTAGGTATCATTGCAAAGGTTTGTACCTATCTTGCAAATAACAGAATCAATATTCTGGATATTTCACAGACCATCGTACAGGACTATTTTAATATGATGATGATTGTTGATATGAATGAAACCAGCAAACCTTTTGGTGATGTGGCTACAGAGCTTGAGCAGATCGGGGAAGAGATCGGTGTTATCATCAAATGCCAGAGAGAAGAAATATTTAGCAAGATGCATAGAATCTAATACTTGACAGATATGGAGAAAGATCATGATAAATATATTTGAAGTAAATGAAACGAACCAGATGATCGAAAAGGAGAATCTTGATGTCAGGACAATTAAGCTTGGAATCAGCTTAATGGACTGTATTACAGATGATCTGGATCAGCTGAATCAAAACATATATAACAAGATCAAACGTGTAGCAAAGGATCTTGTTTCTACAGGAAAAGAAATCGAGCATGAATTTGGTATTCCGATTGTGAATAAACGTATTTCGGTAACACCGATTGCGCTGATCGGAGCAGCTGCCTGCAAAAAGCCGGAGGATTATGTGACGATAGCTAAAACACTTGATACAGTAGCAAAGGAAGTTGGTGTTAATTTTATCGGTGGCTATTCTGCACTTGTTTGTAAAGGCATGACAACCTTTGAGGAATATCTGATCAGATCAATTCCGATGGCAATGGCTTGTACAGATCGTGTTTGCAGTTCTGTTAATGTCGGTTCGACTAAAACAGGTATTAATATGGATGCAGTACGCCTAATGGGTGATGTGATCCTTGAGACCGCCGAGATGACCAAGGCATCTGATTCTCTTGGATGTGCAAAACTTGTTGTACTCTGCAATGCACCGGATGATAATCCGTTTATGGCAGGCGCTTTTCATGGTGTAACAGAAGCAGATGCTATCATTAATGTAGGCGTCAGTGGACCGGGTGTAGTAAAAACAGCATTAAGTAAAGTGCGTGGAGCTGATTTTGAGGTTCTATGTGAGACGATAAAAAAGACTGCTTTTAAGGTTACAAGAGTGGGACAGCTGGTAGCAGGAGAAGCTTCAAAGCGATTAGGCATTCCATTTGGCATCGTAGATTTATCATTAGCACCGACACCGGCAGTGGGAGACAGCGTTGCAGATATTTTATGTGAGATAGGTCTTGAATACGCGGGTGCACCAGGTACGACAGCAGCTCTGGCACTTTTGAATGATCAGGTGAAAAAAGGTGGCGTGATGGCATCCTCTTATGTAGGAGGATTAAGCGGTGCGTTTATTCCGGTCAGCGAAGATCAGGGTATGATTGATGCAGTTGAGGCGGGCGCATTAAGTATTGAAAAGCTGGAAGCCATGACTTGTGTCTGTTCAGTGGGCCTTGATATGATTGCAATTCCGGGAAGTACAAAGGCAACTACCATATCCGGAATTATAGCAGATGAAATGGCGATCGGAATGATCAATCAAAAGACGACAGCAGTCAGAATCATTCCTGTCATTGGAAAAGGCGTGGGTGAAACAGTTGAATTTGGCGGACTTTTGGGGCATGCTCCGATCATGGAGGTAAATTCCTTTAGCTGTGATGCATTTGTGAACCGCAAAGGCAGAATTCCTGCACCGATTCATTCCTTTAAAAATTAAATTTTTATGATTCTTCTTTGGTATTCATGGCTGAAAGTTGTATGAAATTTTTGAGCAACGGCAAGCTGATATACATGAGAAGCGTAGATATCCTCTTGCAGCATAGCATATGCTTTGGGCGAGAGGATATTTTTTGCGTCAGCCAGCTTACCTAAAAGTGGAATCGATGTATGTTCCTTTGCAGCAGACAAAAGCGTCACAGAGTCATTGCGAAAGCCAAGTGGTCTGGCATAAGCAATGTAATCGCTTCTGATATAATCAGCCAATGTCTCATTTTGCATGCCAAGCATAATATGCATCAGACAACGACTGATTCTGGCATGGGTAAAGTCTTTCGTTTTTAAAAGATCAATGAAATCAGATAAGGAACGATAATGTCCCACTTCCTTTACAATTCGATCGGAAAGATTTTCAGATACATCAATATAGTCCGTGAAACCTTTATTCATTTCATTCAAAAGTCGATAACCGAGAACAGCAGTGAAATCGTCTGTGGTGATAGGAAAACTTTGGCCTTGATGTTGTACTAAAAGCTGTAAGACCTGTGCAGGAATGTGATCAGCGATTTCTGAAAGTGGAAGATCAGAAGCGATTGAATGGCGAATTGAACGCGCAGAGGAAAGAATCTCTGCTTCACCAACATCTGATTTTGAACCAAGCATTTCTTCGTGATAGTGGCTTCCACATCGTAATAACGTATATGGCTTGATGGTGCTTTTTCGTTTCATTAATGCCTTCATATAATATATGCCAAGAATATTATTGGGCTGTGAAATGGTTTCATTTAGTGCCGGATCATCAAAATAAGAAATTAATGCAGCGGCACTGGCTGTCGGATATGAGAGCCCAGCTTTTAGTTTTTCTTTTAAAACAGTCTGATATGCAGGCGGTTCTTCAAGGAG
>JAAYYM010000247.1 GCA_012515365.1 Clostridia bacterium | reverse complement strand
GAATGTATGTGGACGAAAATGGAAACTTTGCAAGTATACTGCTCGAACCTAATTTTAGAGAAGGTTTGAAGACCTGTGCTGATATGTATTCACAGGGATTATTGACAGATGAATGTAATTCATATTCCCAGAGGCAACTTATGGAATTAGTAAATGCACAGGGAGATTATGTTGGTGCATTTACCAGTCAGAGTATTGCGAATATCATATACCCTAACTGCCCGGATATATTAGCGAGATATATTCAGGTGCCACCGCTGCTTGGAGCAAGTGGGGAACGCAATGCAGTTTATTGCGATTATGAACCAAGCATAGGAGGATATATTCCTTCCAACAGTAAGCATACGAAGGAAGCCTTTACAGTTATGGATTTGATGCTGTCAAAGGAAGCATCCTTTATTGCATCCTTTGGGGAAGAGGGAGTAGACTGGAAGTTTTCCCAAAACGGAGATTTATCAACGTATGGAAGCAAAGCAGTTATTACCACACTCCAATATTTGAATGACAGTGTGCAGAATAAAAATTTCGCAGGGGCAGGACCTTTGGTACTAGCTGAGAAATATGCAAATGGCATTACATGGAATGGAGATAATTCACTAGTGGAATATTTGGATGCCAGAGCAGTCCGTTCTTATGAAAATTATTATTATGAAAGAAAAGAAGTATTCCAAAGCCAGAAATGGTTTGATTATGTGTCTGACAGGATGGATGAACAGACGGATGCAGATACTATGATAAAACAGTTTGTCTTTGGAATTGAAGATATTTTTTCGGATAAAGTATGGGAAAATTTTCGAAATGAGGTAAAGCAGAATGAATAAAAGAAGATGGATGCTTATTTTACTTTTACTGCAAGTAATAATGATGGCAGGTTGTGGGGAAAATGAAAAAAACAACAAGCAGGCAGAGAAAATGCAGAAATGGAAGGAAGAAGCAAATCTATCCGGTAAAGAAAGCGCAGAGGAATTATATCAGGCGGCATCAGAGGAGGATACGTTGGTAATTTACTCGGTATCTTCAAGAGTTTTTGAGGTAAAGGAAAGCTTTGAAAAGGAATATCCGGGACTTACAGTAGAAATAAAGGACGTAAGAGGAGAAGATATTGTAAATATGCTTCAAGATAATTACGAAAAAGAAAACTATGCCTGTGATTTAGTTATTTGTAGTGATTGCAATGGAAGCCTAAATAGGGAACTGTTAGAACCGGGCATTTTGTATTCCTACATCCCCCCCGACATTGCACCGAAGATGAAGGAAGGTCATGCAGATAATGAACTGGTTTTTGTTGGAGAAGCGCTGATGTTTTTCTATAATGAAACTGTTTTTGACGAACAACCTATACAGAATATATGGGAACTGACCAAGGAACAATACAAGGGAAAAATTATTATGGCGAATCCGCTAAGTTCTTTTTCCACTTATGGATTTTGTTCCGCAGTGCTTGGTGAGTCAGAAAAAATCTCAGAAGCGTATGAGGAGTATGCAGGCGAAGCTCTGGATGTTCCTAAAGGAAAAACTGCAGGTGAAGTATTTTGGGAACAGGCTGCAAAAAATATCGTGTTTACGAATAGCAGCGATGAGGTACTTGAAGGAATTGGAGGAATAGGAAGCGATGATTATTGGATAGGTATTATGATTTCTTCCAAGATGAGGTATCAGGAATTGGGGTATCACTTTGCACCTATCTATCGACTGAATCCTTTTTCCACAGTCTATACGCCAAACAGCGTTACGATTGCAGCAGGTTCCCCAAATATCAACACAGCAAAACTGTTTGTGCGTTATCTGCTCGGAGAAACGGATGGAACAGGAGAGGGCATAAAGCCATATATGACTAGCGGTACTTGGTCTACCAGAGTGGATGTAGAGGATGCAAATGAGGTTCCTCTTAGTCAAATAGATTATCTAGAAATCAATAAAAAATATCTGTATGAGAATATGGATGCCATGTCGAATTTCTGGAATGAACTGTTAAAGGAGAATGTGACACCATAATATGAAGATGAGAAAGAAATCACTGATTAAGGAATTGAAATGGACTGTATTATCCTTAAGTGCCGCAATGCTTGCAATGTGGTTTCTTTTCTATGCCAATATACATTACGTGATTCAAAAAAATGTAATGCAGAATATGGAACAGGTATCAAAGCAGATTATTTCGGAGCTGAACGGTGCCTTTTTACAATTAGAAGAGGTATCGTTTGCCTTATCACAGGATACAAACGTACAGAACTTTTTTCTTGAGGAAAACAATGTTGAATTTGTGAATAAGGCAGCTTATGTTGAAGAAACAATAGACAAGCTATCAGAAAACAATTCTTTTATGGATAATATCAT
>JAAYYM010000246.1 GCA_012515365.1 Clostridia bacterium | reverse complement strand
TTTTGTCTTTAGGTGTACCAACAATATTTTTTGGTAACTGATGCGCATAACTTATGCGAAGACCAGTTTCTTCATTAAATGCTTCAGCTTCATGCAGGGCAGCTACTTGTTCATCAACACTTGCGAGACCCGTATTGATTTGCCAAGTGACTATACCTTGATTGGCCATCTTGCTTCTATACTCAACTTCATCTTTTACGCCATATTTTTTGTTGAAAGGAGTGTCAGGAATTTCTATTGATTTTCCTATTTTATAACCCTCTTGCCATGATTTTTTCCAATCTGGTATTCCTTTAGGGATAAGGCCTTCTATATATCCTCTATTTGTTTCATCAATTATTTTACTCATTTATTATCCTTTTCATTATGTGTAGTTTTTTTATTTATGTTATTATATAACTTATTTTATGTTTTGTCAAATAGTTTTGTATCTATATTTCTGAGATTTTAATTGCAATCCTTTTGGCTTTTTCTCATTCCTTATAATTTAAAATATACTTGCATTAACACATAAAAAAATATTTTTTAAATATAAGTATATTCCCACTCCATACCATTGACAGCAAGGCGTCGCTTATGGTATTATGTTTTTCTAAAATAATTATTATATGAATTAATTTTACTGAAAGGATAAAACAAAGGATTAAAATGCAAAAAATAAGAAACAACACAAGGCTTGTAAAACAAACAAATACTAACTTAATTACAGCTGCGATAAAGGAATTACAGCAAGCTACCAGAGCAGAATTAGCAAATATTACAGGACTTAGTGTTGCCACGTGTGGCAACATTCTCAGAGAATTAGTTGAAACGGGAGAGGTGAAAGAAGGTAATATTGTAGGATCCGAGATCGGGCGACCTTCTAGAACTTATATATATAATGCGGACTACTCATTTGTATTGTGCATAAGCATTATGTCAGACAGAAAATCCAATTTTGTAGATTATGCTCTAGTTAACCTCCAAGGGCATATCTTAGACAAGGGTGTTGTGAAGAAGGACTATGTGGACTATGACACTATCAATCAAGTTATTAAAAAAATGATTGACAAGTATGATAATATCGACGCTATAGGTATAGGCATACCTGGTCTCGTCAATAATGGTGCTATTGACTATTGTGACACAGAAAAATTAAACGGTGTTAATTTGAAGGATCTATTATCAAAAGAATACAACTTGCCAATAATAGTCGACAACATCATGCATTTAATGGCCTACGGATATTATAAAAAGCATCCTGAGTTAGCTGAAGATGTTCTTGCAATTATCTTTGCCCCTGCAAATTTTATCTATGGCGCAGGATTCGTTATAGACGGAAGAGTACTCAAGGGATACCACAACTTATCTGGAGAAATAAGATATCTACCACACGGATTGTCTTTATCAGCATTGCTCAATCAACTTAATACCAAAAAATATTTTATTCCCATTATCGTTCAGGCTATTTCTTCTATAGTGCCTATAATCAGTCCTTCCAACATAATCTTAACCGGAAGTCTATTCAATGAAACTATGCTATCAGAAATAAAGGAGAGTTGTTTGAAAAATATTCCTTCTAATTACTTGCCAGAACTGTCCATTGATTCAAACTATGAAGAAAACTATTTGCAAGGTATTATCGCACAATCTGTAGAAGCTATAAAAGGTGGTATACAATTAATAAAAAATTGATTTATAGATTTTTATCCACCAATGCAAACATAAAATCCATAAGATTCCAGTTGTTCCTTAATTTCTTCCATGTGATCGTCCGAAGGCATTTTCAGATTTTGTAAAGAGTATTCTCTACCTAATGCTTGGTATTTGTTTAATCCAAGCTTATGATACGGCAAAATATGTATTTTTTTTACCTTGTTTCTTACTCGGCTGACAAATTCTCCGAATGCTTTTATATCCTGTTCTGAATCATTTATCGTCGGAATGATTGGTATCCTAACAACCGTCGTTACCAACTGTGAGATTTTCATAAAATTCACATGTATTTCCTTGTTAGAAACTCCTGTATATTTTCTGTGTTTTTCATCATCTAATATTTTAATATCAAACATCACTAAATTCAGATGCGAGCTCACCTTTTCAAAGTCTTCCCATGGCACGTATCCACATGTTTCTATTGCTGTGGATATGCCTTTATTTTTATAATAACTCAAAACTTCTGCTACCAAATCTGGATAACACAAAGGTTCGCCTCCGGAAAACGTTATTCCCCCTCCTGAATTTTCATAAAACAATTCATCCTTATCAACTTCCTCAATAATCTCTTTGGCCGTCATTTCCTTGCCTGACATACGCCTTGCCTCAGCATAACACTTTTCTGTACATTTACCACAATTAATACAATCGCTCCTGTTATATATATGGTTCCCCCCCTGCATTTCAAAACATCCAGATTCGCAAGTCTCTGCACATTTCCCACATCCTATACATTTATGAGGATATATCATTAACTCCGGTTTGAATGCATTTGATTCTGGATTAGCACACCACTGACAATGTAATGGACAGCCCTTGAGAAACACTATCGTTCTAATTCCCGGTCCATCATTTACACTAAATTTCTGTATATCAAATACAATGGCCATATTCAGCAGTATTCCTCCCATCAATAACAATGATTCTGCCAAAGCTAGTCATATTTTAGCTTTACCAATTCGTATTTTCTGTTCTTGAAATAATTGCGTCTTGGACTTCCTTATGTAAATCTACAAAAAATGCACTGTACCCTGCCACACGCACCATCAGATCCGAATATTCTCGAGGATTTTCTTGAGCTTTTTTCAATGTTTCGTTATTGACTATATTAAACTGAACATGATATCCGCCAAGACTATTTTCCGTTTTCAGCATATTTATGAAATTTTCCCTACCTCTTTTCGATTGTAGCATTTGCGGTGAGAATTTCATGTTGAGCAATGTACCACAACTTGATGAAGAAGGATTATACTTGCACAATGACTTTATAACAGCGGTCGGCCCGTTCCTATCATATCCGTTAAAAGGAGATGCGCCATCAGCCAAAGGTTCACCAGCTTTTCTTCCGCTAGGCAATGCCCACACGCCTTTGCCATGAGGTATATTGCCACTTACTGGCACAAGCCCTGTGCAGAATGGATCTCCATTTATATTTTTGTGTTGCTTGGTTTTCACAATTGAAAACTCCAACATTTTACATAAAAGCAAATCCACTTCATCAATATCATTCCCATATTTTGGTGCACCATTAATCAGCATCTGCCGCAACGGCTCATACCCTTTAAAATTGGATTCAATTGCCATTACCAGTTCATCCATGGTTATCTTTTTATCTTCATAAACCAATTTCTTAACGGCTACCATAGAATCAGCTAAGTCAGCTATACCTGTAGTCTCTAACCCTGGCCCCAGATTATAAATTGCGCCCCCGTTCATAGTGTCCTTGCCGGACTCCAGACACCCTTCTGTAACCGTAGATTGCATAGGCTTTATTGCTTTTAACTGATGAGCTCGTTCAGCAACCTTTGTAATATATATAACGGTATCAATCAAATATGTCAGTTGGTTCTTTACGGCATCCTCAAATTTCTCATATGTTTTGAAATCTCTAGGGTTCCCTGTTTTTAGGCCTATTTGTCTATTATATATCCGGCTGTATCCGTTAGTCAGGGCATACTCCACTGCATTTGCATAACTATAACGTCCGCCTTCATCCCAGCGATGTGTCTTACCTGGTATTTGTGGCTCTACACATCCTCCCACACACCAGTTCTTTGCGTCCTCTCTTTTTACATTCAGTTCATCCATAATACCATATACTGCATCGTCGAAGTAAAGAGCTGGCTGACCAGTTCCCAACTTGATAAGGTCAACTAGTTTTTCATAGAAAAAATCTGGTGTCTGCTTGTTAAGCCTAACATTTATGGTTGGCGAATGCATCTGCAAATCCATTGTGGCCTGAAGCATCAGACATGAAAGCTCATTAGTTGCATCCTTTCCGTCAATGTCCACTCCAGAAAGCGTCAATCCTTGGAATGTCTGATACCCCGCATAAAACTCAGCAGAAGCAGCAGAAATAAAATATATTACTTCTGCCATCTTTATCCAAAGACATTCCAGCAATTCCAGTACTTTGTCATCTGTAAGCACACCATCTTTCTTGTCTTTTTTATATAATGGATAAAGATACTGATCAGGCCTATCTATACAAATGGCTGTTCCGTTTTCCTCAGTCCACATCATAATCATAGTGAACCAAATAAACTGTACGCCCTCATGGAAAGTTTCCGGAGGATAATAAGGAACTCTGTCACACACCTTTGCAATGCTCAGAAGCTCTTCTTTTCTATCAAGTCTAATTTCCTTCTCCGCAAGTTCCCTAGCCATGGCTGCATATCTTTCACTCTGAATCTTTGCTGTTTCGCACGATAGAATTACTGAATTATAGAAAGCCTGCTCAGTAATAATGTCTGCATCATGAATATCCAGACTTTCCAGTTTCTCCTTTGCTTCTTCTTCTATACCTTTGAAACCCTTTTTAAATAGCATGCCTCCAAACGCAGGTACACATTCACCTACACCTGTTTCAGTATGGACACTTGATATGATGTACGTCTCACTTATAAGCCATTTATGAAATTCATTCAGATTAGCATAACAGTAATCCTGAATTGAACGCCCGTTCCAATATGGGAATACTTCTTCCTTTAGATTTCTTTTGTCTTCATCTGTAATACCATACGGGTCCTGAGCTCTTGTTGACATGGTATCTAATTCATCTCTAACCCACTGATAAGAAAGATCAGGATTTACAACGGCGGCCCTTCCTGTTTTACCATAGGATCCTACTATTAGGTCATCTTCGCCAATACTAATAGTCTTCTCATTAAAGTATCTATACATGGCCTTTGCTCTTCTGACTATCTCTTCTTCAGCTTCTGTTTCTTTATAAACCTTGGTATAAATTGAAGCCCTTTCCACATCAATCGTTGGTTTCGTCTTCCAGTAATTATTTCTAAGCCTATTAATTCTATCATTGCATCCTTTATCCCAAGCTTTCCTATTAATTGATTTTATATTTACATCAGATTCAAAATCGCATAATTGTTTTTCTTCCATTTCCATTTTTATCACCTGCGTTCAAAAGTCGCATCTTTTGTAAACTCCATCAATTCTGTTATAATGCCGTCTGGATCCTTAATATATGCCCACCATATACCCTCAAGCACACCTTCTGTTATTAACTGGGGCTTATAAACAACTTCTACACCTTTTTCTTTTAATTCATTAACCGCATTATGGATATCGTCAACTTTTAAAGTGATATGATGATGACTTAAAGCATTTGGGGGCAATGATTCATTCCATCCATACGGAGGCGCTTTAAATTCCATCATTTCAATAGCCTGCCCGTTTCCTAAATCAACCATACATATTCTCGATTCAGCTCCGTCCACTCCCATTCCTAGTCCATCTGCCTCATCGATAACAAATTCTGTAGGGCCACCAAACACTTTTAATCCTAAAATATCTCTATAAAACTCTATGGATTTATCTATATTCTTTACCGTCATTCCAATATGAGTAACACCTTTAAACTCCATTTTTATACCTCCATTTATTTAGTAATATTTTTAGTTCACAAAATATGCTTAATGAAACTCTATTTGCATTGTTCCAAAAGGTCGGAAATATCTTCGTCTTTTTCACCAATAATACACACCGGCGACTGGCAAGGTATGGCTGCAGTCTCATCCGCATCCTCGTCGGCCGCTTCTGCCAGAATCTTTAAAAGAAAGCCTTCTACCTCTGACTCGACTTCATTTGTCAGTTTACTGGTTTCAACCACAAACAATTCTTCTCCTTCGTCGATGTGGTCACCTTCCTTCTTCAGCCACTCAATTATAGTTCCTTCTTTCATAGTTGAACCTAGCCTGGGCATAGTAATTATTTCTGCCATTTGTTTCCTCCTTTCAGAATATTAATTCGCAATTTGATTTACCGCCTTTATGATGTCTTCCTTCTGCGGCAAGGCATATTGCTCCAGCGGTATAGAATACGGAATGGGTACATTCAGTGCACCTATTCTTATAATTGGAGCCTTAAGTTCATCAAAAAGTTCTTCACCTATGTTGGAAGCCAGTTCGGCAGACCATGCACCACGTTTAACTTCTTCCGTAACAATTACCACCTTGCCAGTTTTCTTGACTGAATTGTAAATAGTATCTTTATCCAACGGATAAAGTGTTCTAGGATCAATTACTTCGATATCTATCCCCTCATTTTTCATTTCTTCTGCAACTTCAAGGGACTTTTTTACACACATAGCGGTCGCTACTACTGTCAAGTCTTTTCCTTCTCTCTTCACTGCCGCCTGTCCCAATGGAATAGCCCCCAGGCTTTCATCAAGTTCACCCTTTTCATCATACAAAAGCTGGTGCTCAAATATGGCTACTGGATTATCATCTTTTACTGCTGCACGAATAAGTCCGTAAGCATCTTGAGGCGATGAAGGTATAGCCACTTTAAGTCCAGGCACGTGTGCCAGAAATCCTTCCAAGCACTGTGAATGCTGAGCTGCCGTGCTGGTGCCACCACCAAAAGCCATTCTGAATACAATTGGCACCTTCATTTTTCCACCATACATATACCGGAATTTGGCCGCTTGATTCACAATCTGATCAAGAGTAACGCAAATGAAATCATTATGCATTATCTCTGCTATAGGTCGCATTCCGGTGATAGCTGCACCAAGTGCCAACCCAGTAATAGCCTGTTCACAAATAGGTGTATTTACGATTCTCTCCGGTCCAAATTCTTCTAGCATACCCTGACTCGCTCCAAACGCTCCACCAGGCAGCGCAACATCTTCGCCTATTAGAAATACATCGGGATTTTCACGCATCTCTACAGTCATCGCCGCCGTTATTGCATGTGCACAATCAATTATCATTTATCTCGCCTCCTCAACTATATCTGTATATACATCTTTAACTACAGTTTTTACATCCGGCCATGGACTGTCTTCCGCAAACTTAGCTGCTTCTTCCGCTTCTTCCTTAGCTGACTCCTGAATTTTCTTCAGTTCTTCTTCTGTTGTTATTTTCTTTTCCAACAAATATCTCTCAATTCTTTTGATTGGATCCTTCTCCTTCCATGCTTTTATTTCTTCCTTATCTCGGTAGTTTTCCGGTTCACCTTCGAAATGACCTCGCCAACGGTAAGTTTTGCACTCCAACAGTGTTGGTCCATTTCCGTTTTTTGCATTTTTGATAGCATTAGCCGAGGCTTCTTGAACTGCCAAAACATCATTTCCGTCAACCACCTCACCTGGTATTCCATATCCTGCTGCACGGTCTGCAATGTTTTCAATATTCATGCCATCAGTCTGACGACATGAAATTGCGTAAAGATTGTTTTCACATATAAATACAACGGGGAGTTTGTGTATGCTTGCGATATTAAGCGCTTCATGGAATGCTCCTTCCCCACTTGCTCCGTCTCCAAAATAACATACACATACCTTGTCCTCACCTTTTTGCTTAATAGAAAAAGCCGCTCCACATGCCAAGTTCAGTCCACCGCCTACAATACCGTTTGCTCCCAAAATTCCTATTTCTGTATCGGCAATATGCATAGAACCGCCTTTACCTTTGCAATATCCCGTTTCCTTGCCATAATTCTCAGCCATCATCAATTTCATATTGGCTCCCTTTGCTATCAGATGCCCATGGCCTCTGTGTGTACTAGTAATGTAATCGTCTTTTTTAAGATTGAAGCTAACTCCCGCCGGTATCGCTTCTTGTCCAATAGAAAGATGAACGAATCCGGGCAACTTTCCCTTCGCAAACCCTTTTTGGGTCTGCTTTTCAAATTTTCTTATCCTTTGCATGGTTAAATAAATACCAAGCAAATCTTCTCTTGATAATTTCATTATTCTACCTCCATTTTCTGCGAATTTTATTATCAATAAATTTTTATTTTCAGTCACCATTACTGGTGTCTCTAAACATTTTTCCGCTAGCCGATACTTCAATGTGCGTTTCTAAATACTTGCCTTTCGATGAATAAACATGCCGCATAACCTTCATATTCTTAATCTCCCATCCATAGTATGTCACCTGTTCTTCTTCCATATATTTGTCTTTTGCTAACACATCTTGTATCTCAGACATCAATCCTTGTTTTTCAATTTTTTCCTTTGCTTTCTCTGCGCACACCTCAATTGCCTTATCTATTGCATCTTCTTTGCAAAAAAACAACTGCCTCTTCTCCCTTGTATGCAGTAAATAATCTCTTCCTTCTTCGCCCTGTCTTATAATTGCTGATTCGCTTTCAAAAATCCCTGCTATTGCAGCACCTACTGCGTTGGCAACTTCGAAATGTTTTGGTATTACTGAATGGATATTATGTCTTTCATGCACGATAGTATACCATGTTTCTGCCGGTGCACCTATAGCGCACAATGGCAACCCATGACATTTGTGAACAGCTTCATTTTCTTGTACTATTTTCATTGAAACAGTGTCCTTGACTTTTTCAACAAGTTCAACCGGTTTTAATTTTGCTCTGAATGCCTCATTGATAACCGCCTCAACTGCCTTGTCTCTATCCCATTGCACATATTCATTTGTATAATGAAGAATATCGGTCAATGTAATCGTATTTCCTCCTCTGCATACTGGTAATGCCTTATACGGACCTATTCTTACAATTCCATCTTTTATTTCTATGATACTATCTCCACCAAGGCCAATTGTATGAAGTTTTGCCGCCTTCACCCTGATTTTCCAATTGCCTATTTCTGCGCCGCCCAGCGACAATTCAATCCTCTTCTCTTTGACAATTCCCGTATCAGTTGTGGTCCCACCCATATCGATCACCACCATATTATCCAGTCCCGCAAGGCGCACTGCACCTATAACGCTTGCCGCTGGTCCTGAGAGTACAGTATCAACTGGAATATCATTTATTAAGCCTATTCTCGACATAGTTCCATCGCCTTTAACCATAAACACAGGTGCATTGATATTCATTTCACAAATCACTTTGTTCATAGCCTTAACAAATTTGTCTATCACAGGCAATAATCCTACATTAATAACAATTGTATTGGTACGCTCCAAATATCCCAAATCGCTGACAATTTCATGTCCACACATAACCGGCAAATTGCAAACATTATTGGCTATTTCCTTAACTTTTATTTCCAAAACTGGATTCCTTATGCTTGCTACTCCAGAAATAGCAATGGCACTCACTTCTTCAGCCAGTTCTTTAACAGCTACCTTTGCTTCCAAAGGATTGATGTCTGCTATCATTCGTCCTTTTATGTTAACCTTACCATTTATGTTTTTTATATATTTAGTTGCTATTTCTCCTCTCGGCTTATCTCCTATTGTGATTAACCCCACCTTGCTCATATTCCCTTCTACAATAGAGTTCGTAGCCAAAGTTGTCGATATAATCACTCGTGATATCTGGGCTTTTTGACTATCATTTATTCCAAGCTTTTGTATACTTTCCTTTATTCCTAATTCAAGTTCTCCATCTGTGGTAAATGATTTTGCTTTTTTTAGTATGCTGTTCGCATTCGACATTCCCGCATCAAGCAAAACCGCATCAGTAAAAGTGCCCCCCGTATCAATACCCAGTACATAAGTCACAGTTACACCTCTTATTCCTGAGGATTCTCAAGCAGCTCCTTAAATCTGCCCAAAACTCGAGCTGCCTTTGCACCATCAATAACTCTATGATCCGCCACCAAATTCAGATTCATCATAGGACGTATCACAATTTCATCATCTATACATACCGGTTTTTTGATAACTTTGTTGATACCCAATATAGCCAGTTCCGGCTGATTGATTATTGGGGAAAAAGATTCAACGCCAAGCATACCAAGATTAGTAATAGTAAATGTGCCTCCTTCTATATCATCAAGTTCGACTGCCATATTCCGTGCCTTTTCAATCAATTCATCAGTTTTCTTCGCAATACATGGATAATTCAAATTCTGAACATTTTTTATATTAGGTACTATCAGTCCATCTTCAACATCCACAGCGAGCCCCACATTTATATCGTCGTGGAGTATTATTGCATTGTCCTCAAAACTCGCATTCATTTCGGGATACTCATGCAAAACCTGACCGGCAATTTTAATGAAGACATGATTTATGGTGATCTTTACTCCCCGTTCAGCATACTTCACCTTTAATTTATCCTTGAAATCTATTGCTGCCTGCATATTCACGCTTGCAGTATATACAACTCGAGGCGATACATGCCAGCTTTCACTCATCCTTTCCGCAATAACTTTCCTCATGCCTTTTACTTTAATCTGTTTCCCCATATTATATTTCTCCTTTTCTACTCTGACGGCATATGAATACTGCGCCCATCTATATTTCTTACTGCTTCCGCTACTGATTCCGAAACTGTTGGATGTGCATGAATAGTATCTGTGATATCGTCAATCGTCGCACCCATTTTAATAAATGCAGCTGCTTCTGAAATTAGCTCTGTTGCACTTTTGCCTATGAAGTGTGCACCCAAAATTTTTCTTGTCTCCTTGTCCGCAACAATCTTAAATACTCCATCTGGCTCTCCAGTGGCTATCGCCTTCCCACAAAACATAAGAGGAAATTCTCCCACAACTGGATTATATCCTTTTTTCTTCGCCTCTTTCTTAGTAATCCCCACACTACCGACTTCTGGAATCGTATAAACACAGCTTGGCACAATATTCAAATTCATCATTTTACCTGCCCCCATAGCATTTTCTGCTGCTACAATCCCCATTTCGCTGGCAACATGTGCCAATTGCTTTTTGCCAGTCACATCTCCTATAGCATATACGCCAGGAGTACTGGTTTCGAGCATGTCGTTTACAACAATGCCCTTCCTTTCAGTTTCTAGGTTGAGAACTTCCAAGCCTTCCAGATTTGTTACACGTCCGATTGAGATGAGAACTTGATCACCAGTAACCTTCTCTTTGTTATTTTCATCTTCGATTAACACATTTAGTGTTCCATCCTTATTTTTCTCAATTTTGTCAACTCTTTTTCCCAATTTAATATCTACACCCATGCTAGCCAATACCTCTGCCATATAATGTGAAATGTCTTCATCCAAAATCGCCACAAGATTCGGCAACATTTCCACTATTGTCACCTGTACACCATATGCCCTAAATATGCTTGCGAACTCGCACCCTATAACTCCACCACCTACGATTATCAAATGCTCCATAAGTGTATCCCGAGCCAAAAGTTCTGTGCTGGTTACAACACCTTCCGTCTCAATACCGTCAATGGACGGTATTGCAGGCTCCGATCCAGTTGCAATTATAAGTTTTCCATATTCGATTTCCTCGATTCTTCCATCCTGCAATTCAACAGATATATAATTATTCCCCCGGCAAATCCCCATACCAATATAGATTTCGACGCCAGCTGATTTAAGCAATCCTTCCACCCCTCTAACCAATTGCTTTACTGCTTTGTCCTTTACTTTTATTGCCTGTTTATAATCCAGTTCAATTTTTTCTACTTTGATTCCCCGTTTTCTTCCCATTTCAATGTTGTGGAGAATCTCCACATTTTTAATCAACGCTTTTGTTGGTATACATCCTGCGTTGAGGCATGCACCACCGACTTTGTTTTTTTCGACAATAGCGGTCGTAGCACCGAGTTGGGCTGCACGTATTGCACTTACATATCCTCCTGGGCCGGCTCCTAAAACAACAATATCGTATTTTTTCATAGCATCTCTCCCGTTATCATCGTCCGTATGTTGCAAACTTACATCTTAATATTACTTTTTATCGTATTACTTGTCAAATGTTTTTTTATAATTGTTATTTTTATTCGCTTTTACGCTAATATCAACAATATCAATCATTTCCTCAAATATAGTATATAATTCATTTGCCGAAAAACCTATTAATAAACATCTCTAAGGATGTGAATGATAAATGAGTTTATTTTTCCTAGGAAATAGCTAACTCATATAGTGAAAACCGTTCATCTTCTTTGTGTGGTTTTACCATAAAAAGTTATTTAAAATTACAAATAGCAGGAAAATCGGAGAGATGACTGAAAATAAAAAACATCTCATAAGCCAAAGAAAGCAAAATGCAGTACACATGCCACATCATTAACGGAGCATTTCCTCATCGTGCACAGCCTTTTGAAAGTAATATGACTTGTGACACAGATAGCCACCAGAAAATAGACTATGTCTCTTAGGAATTGGGCAGCTTTTTATGGAGAGTTCCAGATAATAAGTCCAGACAGAATGCCCGAATAGATCCAAAAAAAACAAAAGCATGTCGACAAGTAATTTTTTGTGCTGTTGACATGCTCTTATTTAATTCATATACTGGTTTTACAAATCAGGAAATATTAGAATTAACTCGTCTCCTGCTACCATGTTCCCAGCATAAACCGAGTCTATTTTCGTTTGTCCTGCCCCCGTTTTTTGTGCCAGTTTTCAAGTTAGGATCTAAGCGATATTCAATATATTCTGCGGTGCCGGTGGTCTGTATCCCAAAGCACTATGTGGTCTGTTCTGATTGTACTCCTTCATCCACATCCCGGTCAAGCCTTCCGCTTCCTTCATAGTATCGAAAACCTCTCCGTTAAGGAACTCATCTCTCATTCTGCTGTTGAAGCATGTGGTAAATCTGTGGTATTATACTATTTCCATCTACTATAATCGTTGAAATTTCAGTTTTTATAGCAAAATTAGAATATTATGGTATAATTG
Organism: Clostridia bacterium; assembly: GCA_012515365.1. The sequence continues at coordinate 67 of JAAYYM010000246.1, read as the reverse complement.
ATTAAAGGAGGACAGTGGAATGCGCAAGTTTATGATAAAACAGGATTTCTGGGAAATTTTCCCCCAT
>JAAYYM010000762.1 GCA_012515365.1 Clostridia bacterium | reverse complement strand
TGGTTCCACGTGAAACAACGCGCTACAATGCCTCCTGACGTGCCTCCTTTCTTCGAGGGGTGTAAAGATATGCCTCGGCGTGAAATCGTTCAACCTGGGGCGTCCTGCGGGGTCATTTCACGCCTTCCTCTTCCGCCGGTTCTCCAGAACGCCGGAGACAACCGCCGCTTTCCCATGGGCTGCCTGGAGGTCATGGACGTCCAGGTGTTCGTAAAATTTCGCCGTTGTGGAGATGGACGCATGACCAAGCAGGGCTGCGGTCAGGGCAATATTCCCTGTGTTCCTGAGGAATTCCGTTGCGCACAAATGGCGGAGACCATGAATCTTCATTCGCTCGCCCATGCGGTCGGAGACGCGGCGGATCTGCAAGCCGAAGCTGGACGGAGCTAGTTTTCCTCCGGTCTCCGTGGGGAAGATCCATGGAGACCTCCATTCCGGGAGCCGAAGAGAGATAAACCTTTTGACCTCCCTTCCCACCTGCGGGGATACAGGGACGGTTCTTCCTGTGCGGGTTTTTGTCGTCTCCGGTCGGACGGTGAGGAGGAGACCGGCATCGTCAAAATCCTCCACCTTCAATCCGCACAACTCGCCCCGGCGGAGTCCCGTATCGAGGGCGAGGAGGAACATGACGTACAGGCGGCGCTCGGCGTATTTGGTGGTGTCCAGACCATCGAGGAAGGCTTTCACGCCCTCGACTGTTGGAACGTCCACGCGCTTTCCCGGCATGGAACACTTGATGTTTTTCATGGGCGAGTCTTCGAGGACCCCCTCTTCCACCAGGAAGGAGCAGAAGACCTTCAGAACCTTTATCCTGGTGAACCGTGACCAGGCTTTTTCCGGTTCGGAGATGAACGGCAGTATCGCCGCCCTGGGACTCTGGAGAAAATTGGGGTGCTCCCTCAGGAACGGCGCTACGATGTTCCTGTAGGATGCTATCGTTGCCGGTGACAATCCTTCGGCTTTTCGGATGGAACAGAGAGCATCGAGGGCGGCATGTGCGTCCCGGTACGGGGTGTTCAATGTGGCGATGACTGCTGGCATTTACATTCCCTCCTTTTTAGAGGAGAGACCGCCGCTATTGTTCGGAAAATCAGGGGTGAGAAAACGCCTTCCGTGAACCCTTCCCTACGGAAAAAGCTGCCTTGACAAATAGCCTCAGTTTCTGTAGAATTCCTTTCTGTTGGGTGGTTAGTTCAGAGGAAGAACGCTTCCTTGACGCGGAAGAGGTATATTTTCGGGGCGTTTCGGCACTATGCCGGGACGCCCTTTTTCTTGTGTTCATCGACATCCGCGAATTTTCCGGAATAACACGTCTCTCCTTTTTTGTTGCTCTGGAACCCTTCCCTATCAAAAAACGGCATTTTTGATGTACAATCCGAATAGTCAACCTTGGGGTTAACATTGACGCTTCCTGACCAACGGGAGGCGTCTTTTTTTTTGTGTGTTAGTGTAAAATTTTCCCCCTCAATTTTTTTTGGAAACTCCTTTGATACTCTCTATTCCCGCAAGTGGCATGCCGAACCCATGAAGACCTCTCGAAACCTTCCCCCTCTTTTGCCTTCGTTCTCTTCCCGTCCATTTCGGGCTTTTTTACTTTTTCCTCCCACCGTCCACAACTCAGACAACGTTTAGCCTCTTTTGTGCCTGATAACAGTTGGAGAAACAGGGACCAGATATGATAGAGCAGGGTTCCGGCTTTCCAATGGACGAGACGTCCATCCACCACGTCGTAGCCTGACAGGGGAAGGCATAAATTGAGCTTGTAGGCAACCACTCGCGCGGCTGCTCTCCGAAGCTCTGAGGTCTCGGGGTCATCGTCCAGGACAAAGACCGTTTCAACCTCCTTAGGGCTTAAAACCGCCCCCCCTGTAAAAAATCCCTCGGGGGTATCAATCCCAAAATCAGGTACCTTTCTCTCGGAGGGGTGCGTCATTATGGCGGCGTAAAACTCTTCAAAGGAGCGCATGTACTTCCACTCCCTCCGCCAGAAATTAACTCCTTCCTTTTTCCCGCTCCATGCAGGTGCAGGTGCATCCCATTCCACGCCCGGAATGTCTTCGGATAGTCCCATGCCCCCCTCGGGCAAATGCTCGGGAAGCTGCGACAGGGAAAACCTGCGGGTGGTGGTGTAGACGGGCAAGCGCCCCATATACCCGAACCGCGAGACGAAATCTTCCAGGTGTTCCCTGGTGGGCTCTCCGTGGGCGAAATCCAATATTTCCTTAATGGTGGGTCTTGGGTACTCCATGACCAGGATGTTCATTGGTTCCTCCGTGTAAGGTTTAAGGAAAAAAACACTCTACTTAAATTCTACGCCCTTGCAAGCAATAATGCAAGTAGCAAGAAAAACAATGAACCTTGACAACTCGGAGGTCACCTTCCTGGACAAGAAGCAGGGAGGACGCGCGAGAGCGGGAGCGCCATGACCGCGCGGGGAAATACAAAAGGGAGGGGGTGTGTTCTTGAAAAATCGCATTCAGCGGGAACTCGAAAAAAAGGGAAAAACCATCTACTACCTTCATCAAAAAATCGGCGGGAACAGAACGATGGTTTACAACGTCGTCAAGGGTTTCAGCAGGGCGACAGGTCCGCAGCGCGAAAAGATAGCCGCTTTTCTCGAAGTGCCCGAAGACGAACTTTTCGACGAGAACGGCATGGCGAAGAAATAAAACACGAAAGGAGTCTTTCGCTTGAATATCGACATAGGGCGCGACTACAGCGCGCAGAAGAGGCAGGAAGCGCGGGAACGGGCACGAAAGAAAGCCTCTCAGGGCAGATCAT
>JAAYYM010000245.1 GCA_012515365.1 Clostridia bacterium | reverse complement strand
GTGTGGAAGGCTCTCGGTAGCAAGGACGCTACCTAAGATAGATTCCGGTAGATCCGTAATTTCTATTCTGTCTGTAGTGCAAAGGATTGTAGCTCTTTCAATCGCATTTTCAAGCTCACGTACATTGCCAGGCCAATTGTAATTTTCTAGGTTTCTGATTGCCTCTTCAGAGATTTTACGTATGTTCTTTTTAAAAATCCGTGAGTACTTCTCTGTGAAGTACTCGCAAAGCAATGAGATATCATTTATTCTTTCTCTCAAGCTGGGGAGTTGGATGTTGAAGACATTAAGACGGTAATAAAGGTCTTCCCGAAAGGATTTCTCAGCAATTTTTGTGGTCAATTCTTGATTTGTGGCTGCTATAATCGTCACGTCCACCGTAATTGGTTTCGTGCCTCCGATACGCGTAAATTGCTTAATCTCTAGAACCCGAAGTAATGATATTTGGGTTTCATAAGGCATATCCCCGATTTCATCCAGAAAGATCGTTCCATTGTTGGCCAATTCAAACTTGCCCGGATGACCACCTCTCTTTGCGCCTGTAAAGGCTCCTGCTTCATAGCCAAAAAGCTCGCTCTCAAGAAGAGACTTAGGTATTGCGCCACAGTTGATTGCAATAAAAGGTCCGCCCGAACGAGAACTACTATTGTGGATAGCCTGAGCAAACATCTCCTTTCCGGTCCCGCTTTCACCTGTAATGAGGATGGTAGGGCTATGTCTGGCTGCTATTTGGGCCATACATTTTGCTTTATGTAAAATCGGTGCGTTCCCTATAATGTCGTCAAAGGTAAAAAGTGGGTTGATAAACGCTTCTTTAGCGATGGATTTGCTGAAAACCGAGCTTTTCTGAATTTGGGCTATGTATTCATTTTTCTGATTTGCAACGTTTCTAATGATACAGTGTAACGAATCGTGCTTCCCTATGGGAATTGCGTTGGTGGTGTAGCTGCCGTTGCTCTCAATTATACTACGGATATGTTCGATGCTATTGATGGAGTCATCTTGAAAGTGGGAGAAGAAACTTTGGTTTTTGAATTCGGTCATCCCAGTCGTTTTACTATCCAGCATCTCGATGGCGTTGCGATTGACTGCTTTAATCATACCTTTTTCATTAAAGTAGACAATACCGGAGTCTATGGCTTCTAGTGCCATGTCCAGACTGCTATTGATAGAAGCGATTTCTGCATTGTTTTGGCGTAGAGCCAATTGTTGTGAGATTGCTTCAGCAGCTAATATTACCAATCCTAAAGTATGACTGTGGCTATTCCACCAGTAACCAGAGATTCCGATGACACCAAGAAGTTTTTTTGTGTGAATATCATGGATTGGGGCAGCAGCACCGGCGAGATTGTCGTCCAGTGATGAAGGATTCTCACTGGAGATAATCTGGAAAGGTTTGTCCAATTTCCAACTAATATTGAAAAGTCCGGGGTATGAACCTTCGCCTCTGAAAGAACTTTCAAAAAATCCGGATAGCTTTGCTTCTTCAAGAATTCTTGGATTCCCTACAAGTTTGATTATGACACCATTAGGATCCATCAATGAGATAAAAAAACCTTCCTCTTGTTGGAGAAATGAGTGAAGCAGCACCATATATGGGACTGCTATGGACAGAAGCACCTTTGAGCTTTCGACTGCTCTGGAAAAATCCTCTTTCGAGACCTTCTGCTTTTCGGTTTTATCCGGATTTTTAGTGATTTTATAGTAGGCATCCCAAAAGTTAAGAATTTCAGGACGTACTCCGGTGATACCTGCTGTTGAGCCGGTTTTGAAGAATTTTTTACGCATCTCTCTGATGTGCTGGATATTATCGGGACTGAAAAGATCTGGATATGTCATGGTTGTTTCCTTTGATGTCACTATCGCTGTTAATCATTTTACAGTTGTAAAATGAAAATGTAAAGTTGAATTACAGTTCTTTACATATTTTACACTTCAAAAGTCCAATGTTCTGCCTAGAATATGGGGAAAGCGCAACAGAACGTCGTTTTTTATACAAAAAACCACATGTATATATTTTGGCACGGTTCTTGCTTAATATATTTTATCACTCTATCTAAATGTATGAAGAAGTAAGGAGGATCAATTTGAAT
>JAAYYM010000033.1 GCA_012515365.1 Clostridia bacterium | reverse complement strand
GTCATATTCTTCATAATCTTCATCATCAAGATAATCTTCATAACGGAAGCCAGGAGCATCTTTTGCCTGTGTTTCAGATTTGATGTCGATCTTATAATTTGTCAGTTTTGCTGCAAGTCTTGCATTCTGTCCTTCTTTACCGATTGCAAGTGAAAGCTGATAATCCGGTACTACAACCTTTGCTGTTCTTTCTTCCAGGTCAGCAAATACTGCTACAATTTTTGCCGGTGATAAAGCATTCTGGATAAAGTTACCCGGGTTTTCGTCCCATTCAACAATATCAATTTTTTCGTTCTTTAATTCACCAACTACCGCGTTTACACGTGTACCGTTCTGACCAACGCAAGCTCCTACAGGATCTACGTCAGGATCAAGGGAACGAACAGCCATTTTCGTTCTGCTTCCTGCTTCACGGGCAATACTCATGATTTCTACTGTACCGTCTTTGATTTCTGTTACTTCAGATTCAAATAAACGTTTTACCAGTTCAGGATGTGTACGGCTTACTAAGATTCTTGGTCCGCGGGATGCATTAGATACCTGAAGGATATATACTTTAATACGTTCTGTTGGCTTAAATACTTCACCCGGCACCATTTCATTTTCATTTAACAGTGCATCTGCTTTTCCAAGATTGATACTAATATTTCTACCCACATATCTTTGTACAATACCTGTTACTACTTCTTTTTCTTTTTCATAGTAAAGGTTGTAAATGGAACTTCTTTCTTCTTCACGGATTTTCTGTAAAATAACATTCTTTGCATTCTGTGTTGCAATACGTCCGAAGTCTTTGGAATCAACTTCTACTTTAATTACATCTCCTGCTACTACGGATTTCGCAAGCTTCTGTGCATCTTCCAAAGCAATCTGTAAACATTCGTCTTCGATTTCTTCTACTGTCTCCACAACTGTTTTTTCGTAATAGCAATGGAAATCTCCTGTTTTTCTGTCCATTTCCACTACTACGTTGTCAGCTTTTCCAAAATGATTCTTACATGCTGTAAGCAATGAATTTTCAATCGCTTCAAAAAGAGTATCTTTGCTGATATCTTTTTCCTTTTCTAACATGTCAAGTGCCATCAATAATTCCTTATTCATTTTCCGTTTGTCCTCCTATATTAAAAATCTAACGCTAATCTAATCAGTGCTACATCACTTCTGTTAAACGTCATTTCCTGTTCTGTTTCTTCATCTGTTACAATTGTAATTGTATCTGCATCAAATGCACTCAGAATTCCACTAAATTCTTTCTGCTTTTCAATTGGTTTATAAGTCTTAATTTCGACCTCTTCACCAATGCTTTTTTGTAAGTGCTTATCTTTTTTCAGTGTTCTGCCAAGTCCCGGGGAACTCACCTCCAAAATATAAGCTTCCGGAATAAAATCATCCTGATCCATCACTTCCGAAACTGCTCTGCTTACGTTTTCACAATCTTCAATGGTTACGCCGCCTTCTTTGTCAATATATGCACGTAAGTACCATTCACTACCTTCCTTTACATATTCCACATCATAGATTTCCACCTGGAACTTTTCTGTAATCGGAAGAAGGATTGCTTCAAACTTTGCTTCATAGGTGTCTCGTTTTGCCATTTAGTATCCTCCTATATACAACGTAAAAGAGTGGACTTGCTAGCCCACTCTCTCGTCAGTAACATTATTAACATATGTAATATAGCATGATTTCCAGAAAAATGCAAGAAATTTTTCTGTTATTCTTTATCCGAATGTTATTCTGTCTTTCCGGTCTGATACCCGTCAAATATAAACGTCTCTCCCAGATCTGATGAAATAAACCTAGCCACCTTATTAGTATCACCACCGTCGTAGTCACCATCTGCTCCCTGACCCACAGGCAATACCAAGGTATCCTTTTCTACATAAGGCATCCATGGAAAATCATAGGGCGTATAAGTTGTATCCCCCAACGTCACTTCCGGATTATTTTTTAGCGTTACTTCCGCGTATGTTTTTCCGCCATCCTTTGTCACATACAAAACAGCTTCATCACCACCATTATGGGATAATGTTGCAAATCCTAAAGCTTCATTGATAAAAGTAAACTCTATACTTCCACCTGCTGCATCTCCAAATGGGGCTACACTTGGCATATACCAGTTTTTTCCGTTGTCCCGGCTTTTTAACAGGACATACATTCTGCTTCCTGCTGCTGCATCTGCTACAGCCATACGATATATGATTTTAGAATCCGGCAAAACAAATTCTTTTTCGCAGTTATCTAAATACGTATCAATATAAGCATTACCTGCTTCATAAGACTCATCCATTATAGTCAGTAATGCATTTAGCTGCTCCGTAATTCCCTTTCCTACCATTTGATCACAGGCTATCAAATACCCGATTTCGTATTTAATATCCTTATCATAGGTCCGAACATATAATGTATCATCCTTTTTTATTATATAATCCGCTTTGGTCGGTATAGCAATGGCATCCCAAATCTTGCCGGTTTTTGCATCCAAAATATAAAGATAATCATCTTCTGCCGTAAATCCATAGCCGCATACAATAGCACCGGATATAACTTCAAAATTGTAGGAATTACATATTAACGGCTGTGATTTCCAAAGGATCTGATAGTCCTTCATGCTAATTGCTGTAATATATGCAGTCTGTGGTGAGGATTCCGCATAAGTATTGTGCCCTGTGGCCACATAAAGTACATCATCCGCAATTTTGGCAAATAGAATACGCTGTTTTATAAATGCATAATCTTCTT
>JAAYYM010000032.1 GCA_012515365.1 Clostridia bacterium | reverse complement strand
ATCCTTACAGGTCGGACTTCCTCCACGCTGCATATAACCAAGAATCGTTGCTCTGGTCTCAACACCTGTTGCTGCTTCAATTCGTCTTGCCATTGATGTTGAATGTCCGATTCCTTCTGCATTAATGATGATATGATGCGTTTTTCCTTTTTTTCTGTTGTTGATGATATTATTGATAATATCCTGTTCATTAAACTCATATTTTTCAGGAAGCAGGATGTCTTCAGCTCCATTGGCAACACCACACCAAAGAGCAATATAGCCTGCATTTCTTCCCATGACTTCTATAATAGAGCATCTTTCATGTGAGGATGAAGTGTCACGCACTTTATCGATAGCCTGCATAGCTGTATTAACTGCGGTATCAAATCCGATCGTGTAATCCGTACACGCGATATCCAAGTCAATCGTCCCCGGGATACCAATGGTGTTAATGCCATGTGCAGCCAGCTTCTGCGCGCCACGATAGGAGCCATCTCCACCGATTACGACTAATCCATCGATGCCATGTTTTTTACAAATCTCTGCACCCTTTTTCTGTCCTTCTTCTGTTTTAAACTCTTCACATCTTGCTGTTCTTAATATAGTTCCGCCACGCTGAATCGTATCGGATACATCTCGAGGAGACATATCCTTGATTTCTTCATTCAATAGGCCCTGATAGCCTTTCATGATTCCTTTTACCTTTTTGCCATTTGCAATTGCTTTTCTGACAACTGCTCTGATTGCCGCATTCATTCCCGGTGCATCTCCACCGCTTGTCAATACGCCGATTGTATTTACTTCACTTGCCATATCGGTCCTCCGCCTTCTCTATATCAATGGAACTTTTCATTTTTTTCTAACGAGTACATTCTACCCTCTTTTGAGCGTCTTTTCAAGAATAACTTACACAACACGTATATTATCTTCCCCAAATACATGCTTTAATTCTGTCACCAGATCATTATTGGCATTCACACTACGGTTTCTGGCATAACTTTTCATTTCCTTTGTATCATCAATATAAACAACAACCATATCCTTGCCGTCAGAATCCTGAAGCATAGTATTTAACTTCACTTCATTCAGAAGATACTGCTCTTTATTTGGGAAACGGATCCAAAGCTTTTTTGGTATTTCTTCAAATGGAGTGATTCTCTCACAGATCAGCTTGGCATCCTTTTCTTCTTCTGCTGAAACACGCCCCTGGATAAACACCTTGCTGTCTTCAATGATCCATTTTGCATTTTTCTCATAATCATTGGGCCAGATAATGACTTCGACTTTTCCAGTCAGATCTTCGACTACAATAAAAGCCATGTTCTTTCCACTTTTCGTGTATTTGATGGTCTTTGATTCAATGATCCCGCCTATTATTGCCTTGCTACCATCTTCTACTTTAACCAGTCCGGTTTCCTCATCAATCACAAAATCAGATGCAAAAGCAGAGATCCGTTTTCTCCACATAGCCTCCTCAGCCTCAAGAGGATGTCCGCTGACATATATGCCAATCACTTCTTTTTCAAATGCCAGTATCATTTCCTTGCTGTATTCTCCGACATCAGGCATTTTCAGTTCATATTCTTCTTTGACATCATCGGAAGCGATATCAAATAAGGAAATCTGACCAGCCATATTGTTTTTATTATTCTTGGTTATTGAATCAAGAATCTGTATATAAACACTCATCAGCTGCTTTCTTGTTCCATTAATCGAGTCAAATGCCCCCGACTTGATCAAGCTTTCAATGACACGCTTATTAATGTCTTTATCCGAGAGTCTGGTAATAAAATCTTTCATGGATGTATACGTTCCACGAGCTTCACGCTCTGCAACAATTTCATTGATGATCGGGCGCCCAATGCCCTTAATAGCAGTCAATCCATATCTAATCGAGTCACCTGACTCACTGACAGAAAATCCGGCCTCACCCTGATTGATATCTGGTGGCAGAATCGAAATATGCATGGTACGGCAAGTGTAAATATACTCGTACACTTTGTGTGGCGCATCAATTACTGACGTCATCAAAGCTGCCATATATTCAAGTGGATAATAGTACTTTAAATATGCGGTCTGATAAGAAACCACCGCATAAGCTGCAGCATGTGACTTATTAAATGCATATTTTGCAAAATCCATCATATCATCATAAATCTTATTAGCTACAGCTTCACTGATTCCTTTAGAAACACAGCCGGGTACACCCTCTTCCGGATTCCCGTAGATGAAATTTTTTCTCTCCTGCTCCATAACAGACTGTTTTTTCTTTGACATGGCTCTACGCACCATATCACTACGTCCCATCGTATATCCGCCAAGCTCACGCACAATCTGCATAACCTGTTCCTGATATACAATGCAGCCATGCGTAGGAGCTAAGATCGGTTCAAGCTCCGGACAGTCATATTGAATCACGCCCTCCGTATTTTTCCCCTTTAAGTACTGCGGAATAAAGTCCATCGGACCCGGACGATAAAGAGAAATACCGGCAATGACATCCTCCAGATCATGTGGTTTCAGTTCCTTCATAAAGTTCTTCATTCCACTGCTTTCAAGCTGAAACACACCATCTGTCCTGCCTGTTCCAATAGATTCATAAATTGCCTGATCATGATAATCAATGGTATCCATATCAATCTTATGACCCACTCTTTTTTCAGCAAGTCTGACCGCGTTCTGAATAACAGTCAAGGTTCTAAGACCAAGAAAGTCCATTTTAAGAAGACCAAGCTCCTCTAACGTAGTCATGGTAAACTGTGTAGTAATCGATCCATCTGATCCCCTTGACAACGGCACAAATTCATCGGCTGATTTCTGGCAGATTACAACACCTGCTGCATGCATAGAAGTATGCCGTGGTAACCCTTCCAAACGTTTGCACATATCAATCAATGCATGTACTTGATCATCCTCCTGATACAGACGCGCAAAGTCTTGATTTAACTCCAAGGCTCTTTCTATTGTAATATTGAGTTCATTCGGTATCATCTTTGCAATGGAATCCACATAGGAATACGGCAGATTCATAACACGACCTACATCGCGGATCACACCCTTTGCTGCCATAGTACCAAAGGTAACTATCTGAACAACTTTATCTTTTCCATATTTTCTGACGACATACTCGATTACTTCCTGGCGTCTTTCAAAGCAAAAATCAATATCAATATCGGGCATAGATACACGTTCCGGATTCAGAAAGCGTTCAAACAGCAGTTGATATTTGATCGGATCAATATCTGTAATGCCAAGGCAATAGGATACAATGCTTCCTGCTGCAGATCCACGTCCCGGTCCCACCATAATATCATGCTCTTTTGCATAATGAATAAAATCCCACGTAATCAGAAAATAATCTACAAATCCCATCGAATGAATTGTATTCAGCTCATATTCCAGTCTTTCCTTTAAGTCCGGTCCATAGTCAGGATAACGCTTTTTTAACCCTTCGAAACATAAATAATTCAAATATCCCCAAGCATCATAGCCATCAGGTACATCAAAATGTGGGAGCTTTCTAACACCGAATTCTATTTCTACCTGGCAACGGTCTGCGATTTTCTGTGTGTTCTCCAAAGCCTCCAGAGCATATGGGAACAACTGCTGCATCTCCTCTTCAGACTTTACATAGTATTGTCCGCCTTCATAACGCATCCTGTCCTCATCATCTATTTTCTTTCCTGTTTGAATGCAAAGCAAAATATCATGAGGCTTCGCATCCTCTGCGAAGGTATAATGGATATCATTGGTTGCAACAAGCGCAATATTAAGCTCCTTGCTAATTCTGATTAATGCCTGATTAACTGTCTTTTGTTCCGGAATTCCATGATCCTGTAATTCCAGAAAATAGTTTCCCTTTCCAAAACAGGTTTCATACTTAAGCGCCGTTTTCTTTGCTTCATCATAAAGTCCCTTTTGGATATATCTTTGCACCTCACCTGCCAGACATGCTGATAAGGCAATGATTCCTTCATGATACTGATTTAAAACTTCAAAATCAACTCTCGGACGGTAATAATAACCTTCTGTAAATCCCTTACTGACGATTTTCATCAGATTATGATAACCAAGATCATTCTCCGCTAACAGTACCAAATGATAATATCGATCCTCACCGCCTGTCAGCTCCTTATCAAAGCGAGAATTAGGTGCTACATAAATCTCACATCCGATAATAGGCTTGATCCCTGCATCCTTTGCTGCGCGATAAAAATCGATCACACCATACATAACTCCATGGTCCGTGATCGCCGCACTGTTCATCCCAAGCTCTTTTACACGATGTACATATTCCTTTATTTTATTCGATCCGTCTAACAGACTATATTCTGTATGCGTATGTAAATGAACAAAGCTCATAATATCTTCCTTTCACCTGTAGATTAAGCAGTTTCATACTGATGAATATTCTAGTCATTAGTATACCACAATCAATCTCTTTTCTGCTATAATATTCCCATGCGAAATAAAACTGTTACAAATTAACAGGGAGGATCATGATGAAGCTTCTCATATGCGAATGGAATGCATTTATGCAAAAGGATTTTGAAGCCACACTTACGGAACACCATATTGCTTTTAAAGGGATTTCTTACAATTTTGTTGATGTCAAAAATGATGATTACTTCAAATGGCACTTGACTCAGTTTCTCCATGAAGATCATTATGATGCTGTTTTTAGCTTTAATTTTATCCCTCTCGTTGCTTCTGTATGTCAAAAAGAAAACATTCTCTATCTGGCGTGGTCTTATGATAATCCATTGGATGTTGAGAACGTTGAAGAATATTTAGGTTATTCTACGAATCGCGTATTTCTATTTGATAAGGTTCAGTATGAAGGTTATAAAAGCCTTGGT
>JAAYYM010000244.1 GCA_012515365.1 Clostridia bacterium | reverse complement strand
TATCAGGCAACTGCGTATAACATTTTTTACAGACATTATAAAGCTTATTCCCGCATTTGGGGCAGTAATCATTTTCTTCTTTATATGTGATGCTTTTTTGGTTAGCTAAGCATGACTCATTCATACATCCCTTTACTCTTCCCATTACTTATTCTCCTTTGAAATTCCCAGATAGACAGTTTTATCCGGTATATTTAGTTGTCTTGCAAATTCGGATACATCAAGTTTAAGCCTTGTTCTTGATTTCCATATGCCTTCTTCTGCGCCACTGTCAGTTGTATCGCACTGGGCTAGCAGAGCAGCATTCTTCGCGACAGTACCTTCAATAAAATGTGAGTATTCACCAAGGACTGTTGACATGGCCGCCAGTTCGCCTTGCTCACAGTAAATACCAGCTCGTAACATAGTTGCCCGATGTATGAACGCAAAGGATTGGTTAATACTGTGCATGCGTCTGTCAATCAAATCCACACTTTTTCCTTTGGCAGACTTATACTCTTTATTATCCAGATACTGTATATCCGACTGCATGGTAAAGGTAAGCTGAAATGTGGCTTCTGATAAAGCTCTTAAAGATTGAGCCACCAAAGCCCTTTTCATCCCATTATCATCGATGTTCCTTGACTCCAGATACAATGCCATTCCACTATAATACAATCCTATTCTGTCATTCTGTTGCCCCTGCAAAACATCTCTTACACTTTGGTCGATTATGTTTATTTGATCAGCAATTGCCTGAATCTGATCTTGCAGAGCTTGCATCTGCAGGGCAGTTGCCATTTGCACAGGATCGATGCCTTTGCGAAAGAGTTCTTTTTTTATAGGTAGCTTGGAGCCGTATTGTCCGTTAGCTTGCCGAATCTGTGCAAACAATTTACCAGACTTCTCAGTTGATAGCTTAATTTTTCCACTCTCAATAGCTTCAAGAGTACTTTCAGTCGCATCAACCACATACCTGTAGCCTTTATCTAAGGATTGCTGCACTTGTGCAAGTATAGGGGCTTCCTTTGCAACTGCTGCGTATACTGTTTTTGCTGCAGTCTGTGCATGTGCCAGTCTGCTTTTTAAGCTGTTAGAGAGTAGCTGAATAGGATATGTTGCATCATATGGAGATACTTCTTCAGAAATGGGACTCTTCAAATCAATCTGTGAGTTTTCAATTGGTTCTACATCATTCATTTTATCATCCTCCTAAAAATTATTGCAGTTTTCCCGAATCACGCATATGTTGCAATGTGGTGAAGCTGTACAAACCTCACCGAATCCATCCGCACAGAAGCTCCAAATAAGATTGTCAACTTCTCTTTTCGTTAAGCCTGTTTCTTCCGAGAGATCATTTACCTGTTTTGTTACCTCATCTGCGGAAGCAAAACCTGAGCTACCCGTTCCCATCCTATCTTTGCCAAGAAATCTGCGAAGATGCGTATCTGGTTTTGCTCCATCAATTCCTAGATTTCGTAGGTATTCCCACACCAGGGCATCACCAAGCATACGTAGTTTGTACGGTGAACCAGCTTTAGAAAACCGCCGAACAATTTCATGTGCCGGAGCGGATGTGACAAAAGCATCAACGCTGCCATATTCTGAGGCAATTTTCTCAAAAACGGTGATGTTGTAGTGCAAAGCCTCCATTTGGGCCTTGGTACTTATGTTCCCGCACTTCAACGCAAACAAGCCATTATAGAAATGTTCTGCCGACGCTTTTTTGATTTTGTCGACATCGTAGTCAAAAAATAACTTATCAATTTCCGGCAAATGCGGCTCAATCAGGCGCCACTTCGTTTGTGCTGTCAAGAGTGAATGTACAAGCCCCTTAATATGATCAGAGGTCGAAAATGCTCTGCCTGCATTTCTTTCTTCAATCGAAGATAATAAAAATGAATTGTATTGCGGACACTTCCACTCCAGGAAACCACGGATTTTGAAGAGGTAATGTCTATAATTCTTCTCCTGATTACCCCATACATATTCCTGGTTATACTTCTCGGCCATTAGTTCACATAGTTTCGCTAAATATGTAAGGTTGCACTGATATACCACTTCAGGAGATGGGCATACAAATGCCTCGACAGGATCATCTTTATGTTCTTCAAAAAAGAGAATTGCTGCTTGCAACTCATCACGAACAGGCAGGAGTTCCTTATATGATTTGTCTTTATAGTTTTCAAGAAATCCTTGTGGGCTAATCATCATTGAGTCTTACCTCCATATTAGATCTACTGACGTATGGACTTTCTGAGATTCAGAAGTAATAAATAGACTGGCAGTGCCCAAACAACACGCAAATGGAATATTTATCTCCTTCTGAGACTGTTTCCCGCTCTAATCT
>JAAYYM010000031.1 GCA_012515365.1 Clostridia bacterium | reverse complement strand
CCTACTCTCTGCTGCAATTTTATTGGCGTAGGCATGCACAATCATCCACCTATCATTTTTCTGGATAGTGTAAAACTTTTTTATCCATATAAACCGATAATACCTACCTTTTATAGCAGGAACATCCCAAACTAAACATGGTAAATAAGCAAATCTTTCTTTTACCGTGTAATTATCCATTTCTTTTGTTTTCATTTGTCTGTGGATTTAATATTTCTAAACCAATATCTGTACAAATCGTCTAATTCATAAAAGTCCTTTTCAGGTGCTTCCTTTACCTCAAACCTCAAGGGTTCAATAATAGTTCTTACGTGCAAGAGACACCAGAGGCAAAACTTTTTACCGTAGTAATTTCTTTTCATTTCTCTCTAATATTATTAAGCCAGTAATTAAATAGTTCGTCAAGTGTATATTCATGATTGTCAGAATAAATAGTGTAGAGCACAGATGAGTAATTAGTTGCTCTGAAAACATGATTACATGTCATCCATTCTATAAACTCCTTAACCATGCCTGTAATTAATCTTGCTGATGTCTTCTGTCTTTTATCAGTATTCTCATAATGTTTTTCGGCATTCGCTTTATCAACTCCTTGCATTATTTCAAGTATCTTGTCTTTCATTTGTCTGTGAATTTATAGATATTATCGTACCAGTAATCAAATAGTTCGTCAAGAGTCATTAAGTCCGGTGGTGCATCCAAGTCTAAAAGAAGATACTTAACAGTGTATCTTGTCTGACGCTGTACTATTGTTTCTAAATCTTTCCACTCCGTAAAATCCTTACCCATGTCTTCAAGGAAATCATAATAACAATCGAGGTCTTTATATTTACTTATTATTTCCAGTATCTTGTCTTTCATTTGCCTTTACTTTTGATTAAATTGCTTCATTATTGCTTTAGCCGTTGTTCGTTTACGCATCAAAAGACCACCTTTAAATACATGTTCTGCTTCATCTTTGCGGAGCATTAAGGTTTCTTTTTCGTTTGGCTTGTACCACTCATAATCAGCGGGTAATATTGTCATCTGTCCGTTCTTAAATTCTCCGAAATACATGCAACCGGGAATTTGATACATAAATGAACTTGCCATAGCTTTTTTACAGTGAGGGCATCCTATAAAGGCAGGAGTTACACCTTCGTCAACATCAACTGTAATTGTCACTTTTCTACATTCTTTACAGAAATAAGCATTTCGTCTTTCAATTTTCATTTTGATTTGTTTTTGTATTCGATTTCAGATTTTAAAACATCAAGATTATCAGCAATATATTTCTTTAAGTCTCCATATATATTACCATTTTCATAGAGCCAAAGAAGATATCCAGAAGGCACATTTGCCATCTTTTCTCCTTTATACTTGCCTATCGGCATTATACTTTCGTCTGTCATTGTTTTATAATTTACCGTATTTCTAATTTTAGGTTTGCTATTTTATTCCTCAGTTTTATCTCTTTTATTGTTGTGCCTTTGTGCTTATCTATTTCTATGACTAAATCAGAATATGCCTTTATTAATTTATTCCTTTTTTCTTCCCCTGCTTCCGCAAGCTGGGACTTCAAATTTGTGATTTCTATATTATTTAACTTTAATTTATTTTTAATGGAATAATAAGTTGTGTAAGAATTATCTATTATCTCGCTTTCATCATAAAGGTCAAAAAGCTCTTCCATGAATTTCATCCGTTCGTCCTGCTTTTTCACAATCTCTTCGAGTAATTCTACTTTTGTTTTCATAGCTTATAGTTTTTAATAATACTGGACACTACTTTGATAATTTGCTGTAACTTTTCACCAATTTCATTTTGTATGTCCCGATTCTCCTTTACCCAAAAATCAACCAATTTGCCACTTTCTCTACTTTCAAAGATTACAAGAGATTTATCCTTCTCGCTATATTTCATATACGCCTGCATTTGCCAATAAATCCTTCTAGGTAATTTCCCATCTTTTGGAATCCAATCATCCATTAACACACTTTTGCAGTCACCCGGATAGTTATCAAAAGCAAAATCCGGATGTCCCTTTACAAGACCATCAAAAGCCGACACTTCAATATCTGTTTTTATCCTCTCCCCCCATACAGCTTTTATTCGCTCTACCAGATCCCTTTCCATCTGATAGCCCTTATAACATTTTAACCGTATGGGCACTGTGTCCTTAAACCCTGCCTTAAATTGATTGATTATTTCATCCACGCTGAGATGTATATGACTAAGCGATATATAATCTCTCTCCGATTGAAAATTACTATTCTCTATTGTGTATTTTTCGATTTTCTCACTAAACACACCATTTTTTAAATATTTTGGTTCCATCTTAGCACCTCTCATTTGTCTTAATTATTGTCTTTTACTAATAATCCCATTCTGCCAACCCATGAGCCAAGTGATGCCGATCAGGAGAGCTATCAGTTTCATCATGAACAAGAAATGCACAGACGGGATCCCGGAACAGTTAAAGAACCATTGCCATATTTGGTCATACCATTTTGTTGATCCAATATAGAACATAGGGATTCCGGCACACAGGTTATGTATTACATCGAATAGTGCAAACCGAAGTAAGATATATCCTCCAAGTACTGTCAGAATATTAGGCTGAAGAGATACGATAATATTTTTCCTGGCGAATAATTTATAAGCCCCAGTTGTATAGCTAAACATCACAAGGGTTACTACGGCAAGGAAGATAAATTCGAGCGCCCCGGATAATGCTTTATGGCCTGAAAGAGCTAACCCCTCGGAGGCACTTTCAAACAGTATTAAAAACAGTGCAATAAGTAAATTCATAATGTTGGAGTTTTTGTTATTAGCTCATATATCTTGTCAAAGACCATCATAAACACATATACGGCCCCGTAAACTACGGCACCAAAGGATAGTACTACAGCGATAAGCATTGCATAAGGGCGACCATGATATTCTTCATATACCATTATATCTCCTTCTTTACTTGTTATTTTCATTGTTGATTGCTTTTATAAATTCATTATACACTTCTCGTAATTCCCTCTCGTCCTGCCAGGCTGAGTTGACCCATTGATCAAGATCTATCTCTTTGGCATCAATAATTACACTATGACGGTTATCCCTGTCAAATTTCAGGCGCACCCATATCTTGTAATACTTATTTACCTTGCGGAGCTCAAGGAAGAGGGTATATATTATTGCTCCACTTGCATAAACAGGCAGCATATTGGATATCTCAACAATAAGAGATATCAGATCCCGACCAGAACCATCCCTTCTCAGGTCTCTATCAAATATGCTAATGTTATGTTTATTCATCATTGCTACTATATTTCCGGAAGGGTGATTTTTCCTATTAAGAGTTCTTTTAGAAGCCTGTCGATAAGCTGCCGGATATTCTCCTCAGTATCGTAATAATTCTGGGCCATATCCTCGCTGTAATAGATTGTTGCATGATGGCACCCGATATACCTGGCTAATGCTGTCGGGCTCTCCCTTCTTTCTTTCTGCTTTGGATCCTCATTGATAATTGTTGCCTTTCTTATCAAGTAGATATATACCTGCCTGGCATTCACAATCTCCCTTTTGCGGGATTTCTTAAATATCCATGTTCCCGGTATTTCAAAGGCATTACAAATCTCTCTCTGTAATGCCTGCCCTTTCGAGAGGGGCGGGGGATAGTTGTTATTACTCACTCTCTTTTTGTCCTTTAGAATAATTTTATTCCAAAGCATGTTCCTTTGTCTCATCAGGATAGCAGGATCAGGGATCCTCGCATTTCTGGTAACTGTTAGTGTTGTCATATCATTTTATTTTTAGTGTTGTTACTTTCTTCTATCTATTCCGGGGTAAATAATTATATTGAACATCTCTCTCATTCTCGAAGCAATGAATTCCCCGTAAGCTTCTTTTATTTCAGAGGGTTCTATGTTAGTTGAAATATGAGTCAGCTTGTATCGGTCTATAAATACATTATACCTTCGCTGTATGAATTCGCTAACTATGTTTGTTGTGGTCCCAAAATGATTCACAATATTAGAGGATTGCCCAAGATCATCAAGTAATAAATGAGTAGGGGCCACCCCATTAACCGAATAACCGAAACTATTGATATATCCCAGGTTTTCGAAATATTCAAATCCTTTCTTCTCGAATCCATCTGCAAGTTCTGTAGAGGTATATTTCCTAAAGCTATTATCAGATCCAGATCCGACTGCTTTATTAAGAGTATTTAATATTTTGAAGAATGTTGTTTTGCCAACTCCGATTTTGCCACAGATATATAATCCTTTATTCAGGGACCATTCGCACTGAGGGTCTCCTGCAAAATACATTACCCCATTACGGTATATTTTTTCTTCTTCAGGTGTTAGGTTAAAGTCAGGATACATGGCTTTTGCTATCTCCAAAAATGATCCCCATCTGCCATCTATGTTATAATCTTTATAGGTTAAGTATGGTTGTGGTTTTATGGAGTCTAAGAACTCCTGCTTTGCTATTAATGCCTTATCTGTTTCCATAATTAAAATGTTTGTTCGGGTTTATACTCACGTTCTCTCTGGGGTATTCCGT
>JAAYYM010000243.1 GCA_012515365.1 Clostridia bacterium | reverse complement strand
TTTTTGAAAACAATCGCAGATAATTTTGAAAAAAGTGTTATTGAATTAGCAGATTATTGTGCTAACGTTGAAAACGAAAAAAAGACTAAATCAGATATGACAGCTGAAATAAGCGATGATGATTTTGCGTTTATTAATTCATTAATGTAATAGTTTGTTGGAGGATAAAATGGCAAATAATATTGAAAATATTTATGAACTTACACCAATGCAGGAAGGAATGTTGTTTCATAACCTTGTAGATTCAAACTCAACAGCTTATGTTGTTCAGTTTGTTTTCAATATAAATTTTAAAATGAGAAAGGAATTTCTGGAAAAAGCACTTGAATTATTGGCTGATAAATATTCGGTTTTGAGAACTTTTTTTGTGTATAATAAAGTGAAAAAGCCTTATCAGATTGTTGCTAAGAAGAGAAAAATTGAAAGTGAATTAATTGATTATTCTGATTGTGATGAATCTAAAAAAATAGAAGAATTAGAAAAAATCTTAAAAGCTGATATAGAAAGAGGGTTTGATTTACAGAATGATTCGCTATTGAGGGTTAAATGTATACAGCTCTCAAGCTGTAACGGAAAACTTATTTTTACAAATCACCATATTATTATGGATGGTTGGTGTAATACTATTCTTTATAAAACTTTTTTTGAATTTTATAAGCGCATAGCAGATGGAGAAACAGTTGGTTCTATAAAAAAATCACTTGAAGATGGCTGCGATTATGGAGAGTTTCTTAAGTGGATAAGTCATCAAGATAATGATATAGCTAACGATTATTTTGCTAATTTACTTGTTGATTATGATAATGATTGTGACATAAAACCAACTCGTCTTCCTTCTTCATGTGATGCTCAGGTTAAAGAGAAGTATATAGAAATTGATAGCGTAACGACTAAGCAACTAAAAAAGATAGCAGAAGAATGTGATAGTACTATAAATACTGTTACTGAAATTGCGATTGGAATAATGCTCCAAGTGTATAATGGTAGTAAAGACGTTGTATTTGGAAAGGTCGTTTCTGGCAGAAATGTTGATATTCCTGGAATAGAAAAAATGATAGGATTATTTATTAATACTATTCCTGTAAGGGTAAAGGTGAATGCTTCAACAACACTAAAAGAATTATTAAAAGAACAGCAGAATCAGGGGATAAAGAGTTCAAATTATGAATATTGTTCTTTGGTTGATATTCAAAACCAGACTTTGCAAGGGGCAAATCTTATTAAAATTCTATATGTGTTTGAAAATTATACCTCTGGAATTAACAGTAAAAAGTCCCTTTGGGGTGATGATAAAGTATCATTTGAAAAGGTTAGAGAACAAACAAACTATGGAATAACTATATCTGGCTATGAAAATGATGGAAAACTTGGGTTTAAGATTATGTATGATCCAAGTAAGTATTATGAAGATGAAATTCAGGCGATTCTTGAGTTATTGGCTGGAATCTGTGAGGAAATATCTAAAGACACAAGTGTAAAGGTTTGTGAACTTGATATAGTGACGTCACGAGACAAAAGACTTTGGAGAGAATACAATGCGACTGAAGAAGATATAGAAAAAGAAAGCTTAATAAATCTTGTGCACAATCAGTGCCAAAAAACACCAGACAAAATAGCAATAGTTGATGGAATAGAGCAACTTACATATGCAGAATTATGGACGAAGGCAGAAAAGATAGCAGGTTATCTCCATGCAAAGGGATATGGTCGCAATGATTTTATAGCAATTAGTGGAGAAAGAAGTATTTGGACAGTAGTTAATATAATTGGAATACATGCAGCAGGATGTGCATATGTACCTGAAAATCCAGAATATCCAGAAGAAAGAAATCAGTATATGTATAATAACAGCAAGTGCTGTGATAGACTTGATAAAAACAGTTATAAGAGCGAAAATATGGAAAAATATGAACCATATTGCTGCGAAAGTGATCCGGAATCGCTGGCGTATACTATATATACATCTGGAAGTACAGGAGTTCCAAAAGGCGTAGTAATAAAGCATTCAGCAGCGGCAAATACAGTACAGGATATAAATAAGAAGTTCAATGTTAATGAGAACAGCTGTATAATTGGATTATCAGCATTCAGCTTTGATCTTTCAGTATACGATGTATTCGGAGCATTAAGTTCAGGTGCTAAGCTTGTGGTAGTAAATGATCAGAGAGATGCAGAAGAAATTCAGAATATAGTTTCTGAGCACAATGTAACGTTCTGGAATTCTGTGCCTGCAATAATGTCAATGTATCTTATTAGTGGAGGTAAAGGTAATAGCAGCCTTACAGACGTATTGCTTAGCGGAGATTGGATACCTGTAACTTTACCTGATCAGATAAGAAGTGAATTCAGTAATGCAAAGGTATGCAGCCTTGGAGGTGCTACAGAAGGCTCGATTTGGTCAATATATTATCCGATAGAAAATGTTCCTGAAGGAGCAAACAGTATTCCATATGGAATGCCGCTGGCAAATCAGAAGATGCTCATATTGAACTCAGCAGGAAAGCTTTGTCCGATAGGAGCAGTAGGGGAGATATGTATAGCTGGCAGCGGCGTGGCAGAAGGATATGCAAATCAGCCTGAAAAGACAGCAGCAGTGTTTGTAAATCATTCTGAATATGGGCGTGTATATCATACGGGAGACATAGGAAGAATGTGTCCAGAAGGATACATTGAGTTCATGGGAAGAGTTGACGAGCAAGTTAAGATCAGAGGCTTCAGAATTGAACTAGGAGAAATTGAAAGCAGACTTCGAGAAATAGAGAATATCAAGGACTGTGCAGTAATAGTTAAGGCAGATGCAAGTGGTGATAAGGGGATATATGCATACTATACAAGTGATGTTGAAGTGAGTGTATCCGAAATAAGGGATAGGCTCAGCGAGAGCTTGCCTGAATATATGGTGCCTGCATATATTATGCAGATTGCAGCCATACCTGTAACAAGAAATGGAAAAGTTGACAAGAAGTCATTGCCAGAAATAGAAGGAAGAGCAATACGAGAGTATATAGAACCAAGAAATGAGATTGAAGAGAAAATTTGTGAAATTTTCAAAGAGATTTTAAATGTAGAGCAATTTGGTGTAAAAGGTAATTTCTTTGAGCTTGGAGGGCACTCACTGAGAGCAACAAGACTTGTAAACCGTATAGAAGCTGAAACTGGTGTAAAGATTGCACTGAAGGACGTATTCTCACATCCGACAGTAGAGCAGCTTGCAGTACTTGCAGGAGGCGAGAGCGAGGAGTATGTTCCTATCCCGAAGGCAGAGGAGAAGGAATACTATGCGATGTCATCAGCCCAGAAGAGAACATATCTTATCCAGCAGATACAGCCAGAGACATTAACATACAATATGTCTGCAAATTTAATATTTACAGGTGAAGTGCGATCTGATGAACTTAGAGCAGCATTACAGGCAATGACAGATCGCCATGAAATTTTAAGAACACAGTTCCTTATGATAGACGGAGAGCCGGTACAGAAGATACTGGATCATGTGGAAGCAGACTTTGAGTACGTTTCAAGTGAAGAATCAGATGAAAAGCTTATAACTGAGTTCCTGAAGCCGTTTGATCTTTCATGCGGAAAGCTTGTAAGGATAAAGCTAGTTAATAAGGGCGAATATCATCTGATGATGTTCGATATGCATCATATCGTAGGAGACGGAATGAGCATGAACACGTTTACAACAGAGCTGATGGCGCTGTATAACGGAGAGAAGCTTGAACCACTGACACATCAGTTTAAGG
>JAAYYM010000242.1 GCA_012515365.1 Clostridia bacterium | reverse complement strand
TAATAAGCAATATTATCAAGTAGAATACCGTAATAACATAGAGCCGGGAACGGCATCCATTGTGATTCAGCCTAAAGAAGAGTATTTCAATAATGAAGAGGAAGTGATTTTCCACTTTAGTATTGTGAAAGCAGATCTGAAAGATGCAGTTGTAAAACCGATTCCGGCACAAAGCTACAAAGGAAAAGCGGTGGAGCCAAAGCTGACGATTAAGTATGGAAATAAGAAATTAAAAGCAGGCAGAGATTATGTAGTGACCTATTATCATAATGAAACACGATCCAGTGATCAGCCGGGCAGCAGTTTACAGCCATATGCGGTCGCAAAAGGAATCGGTATTTATACAGGAACTACGATGAAGATACCGTTTATCATACAGTGAGGTGAATGACATGAAAAAGAAACTTACACAGAGCTTATGCCAAGAGATGTATCTATAAACAATAGTGCATTATCTCTATCTTCACTGCCATATCGATATGGTTCAAAAGATTCGAAGTATGTGACTCCTACAAAGAATTGTCCGGAATTAAGATATAGAACCGTATTCAGCATGATGAGTATGGTTGAAACTTCATTGATGAAAAACGGAATAGCTGATTCGATAGATGGATCAGAGCTTAGTATGTATTATGGATTTTTTAGACCAGATACAGATGTGTTTGGAAATCTAACAGGTGATGCAAATATCATTTTAAATAACAGCAAAGTAAAACCGGAACTTCTTAATCTTTATCAGAACTTATCAAATGGAACAAAACTCTGTTTGCAATCTGAGCTTCCGATCAGCAAAAGGAATGATACAATCACTGATGCAGACGTTCCATCTCAGATTGGTCTCTTTGAAATGATAAAGGTTACTTTTTTACTACCTGAATAACTTCCTTTTCCGATCACATATGCCGTTGCCCGACCCACGTTCTGATTATGTTCATAAACAACATCATAGTTAAGCGGGTCAACGATCGATCCGTCAGAAGTCTTTACAATAATGTCTGGTTTGATTTCATGACCATAATCATATGGTACATTTTTAATTGGCTCGACCGTGCATGTGCGAATATCAGTTCCTTTGATCGTATATGGAATTTCTATCTTTCCTTCATAGATTCCGATTCCTGTTATAACTGCGGTTGCGATTCCGGCATCTGTCTGATTACGATAAGATACAGAGTAATCTTGATCCTGATTCAATAAAACACCATTTAGTTTTACATATACCTCTGGACAATGTGGTGTCACACCGTCGTACTGATATACTTCTTTCGGGTTTTTAAGTCCTGCTTTTGCTTTTGCAATTGATTTTCCATGTATAACAAACGGAACCTTCTTTACTCCCGTAAAATCTCCTGAATTTGGATTTTTCGCCAATAAAACGATGGTTGGCTGATTTTCTGTTGACGTTTCTTCTGTGGTGATTTCAGTGTTATTTTCGTAATAAACTCTGTAGTCAACTCCTTCTGTCAACAGATAACTTCCAAGCTTGACACGAATAGCCGGACAGACTTCCTTGCCATCCGTATAAGTAGGAGTTTCAAGCAGTTCGACATTCGTATTTAAGAGGTCTGCCTGCCTGATCGTAAACTCTGTATCAATCATGCCCTTATAATCATTTACACCTCTGATATGAAGCTGTGCATGCTTCCCCGCATGAACATTGTTAACATACGATTTGCGATGTTTGATCGAAAAACCCCAATTGCCTTCTCGATCATAGAATTCTCCACTCACAGTCACAGGATATCCTGTAAATACCGGCATATCCTCTTCTTCGATCTGATAAGTCATGTCACTGATATCACATTGATGAATCATAATTTCATAGGTCAAAGTCCCCTTATAGTTTCCAGTTCCCTGAATCGTTGCTTTTCTCTTTCCCCATCCTTTTTCTATCAAGCATTCATCTACCAGATAGTCCACATCCCGACATAGCTTTTTGTTCTGATACATCACACTTAATGATGGCTTTATCTGAGCTAAAAAGATTTCATATTCCCCAATTACTGTTATTTTTGCATCCTTTTGATTAAGAGTAACCGGTGCTATCTGAAATACCTTTGTCAGCTCTCCATGATACGCTCCAATGCCTTTGATTAAAATCTTTGCATTTCCGGCATTGACATTATCTAAATATGATAGTTCATAATCAACCTGTGGGGTTAATACAATGACCTGACCGGAATCTGTCGTTCTTTTTACAGTCACCTGTGGGATGATCGCTTCTCCTGTATAGGTATAATTTCCTTTTACTTCGACTTCACAGGTATCAATGGATGTCTGATCATGCATATCTCTTTGGGTTGTGAACAGCTTAAGCCTTGGTGTTCCACGATAAGACTCGTTAGCATTATCGATCCAGTAGTTTTCATCTCCATAACCTATAAAGGATTGCCCCTTTTGCTTTTGATCAATAAATTGATACACGTTTGAGAGATAGCTGTTACTGCACATAATTTCTGCTTCTTTGCCTATATTTTCTATCTCTACCGCATATTTC
>JAAYYM010000241.1 GCA_012515365.1 Clostridia bacterium | reverse complement strand
TCCCCGTATTCTTTTTATTCTTTGGAAATTTGTTTGGAAAAGACAGCTTCGGATATCAGTGAGATTTGTTGCTGCTTGATATCATCTGTCAATGATGTGTTATGTTGTGTTACATTTCTTTGCGTTGTGTTTTCAAAGAAGTGTAAGTTGGATTATAGTCCAGAAAAAATTTCTTGTCTATACCTTTTAGAAAAATAAAAAATCTTTGTCAATATGTACCAGTTTTTTAAAGACACATCACACCAAAAAGCATGAATACCCCCGGAAATCCTAGGATTGCGCATGTCAAAAGACTTGTTGCATTAATTCCGACCTATACTTCAAGTTCAAAAAAAACCATGGCTGCATTGAGGAAATAAATCAAAATTCCTCCAAACACACCCCTTAATAGAAAGTTCAGAATAAGTTCCACTTTCTTTTTCAATAAAACAATTGCCAAAACCACCGCACAAACCAAAATAATAGAACCCATACCCTGCTCCATATAATCCTTCTTTCCCCCATATACTACTTGACCAAATAATGACTTTACTACGAATATATGTATAAACAGGTAATTTATGACTATACTGATAAAAAAGAACATCAGTAAGGAGTGAATAGCTTAAGTCATGATACTTAAAAAACAAGTGACTACCTATGAAGAAAAGGCCCATATGGAACTTATGCAAGATATTGCAAAGACCAAATGCGCCTTGGATTGTGCCTATTCAAATTTCGATAATGTAGTTGATCCCGATTTGATTGACTGCTATATTTACGAGGTTAACGCCGTGCAGAAAAGGTATAAATTCTTACTGGAACGAGCTGCAAAGTTGAACCTGCCAATGCCATGTATCGTATCCTATACCCGAAAACCTCTTGAAGAACCCTGATCCCGCAAATCTTCTGTTAAATCAGACTTGCTATATGTGAGACCGGCATAAACTGTTTGTGTATTTTCCATCATCGGTCCTGATGAATCCTGTTTGCTTACTTCTTCAAATGCCTCTTTGAGTTTTGTAACGGCAGAAGCCACGTATTTGAGTACAGCAGGCTCTTTCTTCAGGACCGCTGTTGATACCTGTCGATTAATGAATTGGTAGATCTGCATTAAATGAAAAGATACTTCATAACTGAAGTCCAGCGCCTCCATTAAATCCGCCGTGCATCTGGTAATATGATTGCATGCTTTCTTAAAACTATCATAATCGTCATAACACTCTGACGCTTCTGTCACATCATCTAAAATCATGTC
This sequence comes from Clostridia bacterium, assembly GCA_012515365.1. The sequence goes on along the minus strand of JAAYYM010000241.1, from coordinate 1,128 downwards.
ATAAAGTATCACAATAATCTGTGATCTGTTTGCCTGTGTAATCCTAAGTGTATATCGTTGAATTTGCTCTTTTGTCATGGTTTATCGCACCTTTCTATTGTAATAATTGAAGTGCTGACTGCGGTCTTTCATTTGCCTGTGCAAGCATAGATGTTCCTGCCTGTGTGAGTACCTGTAACTTAGTATACTCTACCATTTCATCCGCCATATCTACATCCATCAGTCGAGAATACGCAGCTGTCATATTTTCACCTGTAATGTCCAAACTTGAGATTGTATGATCCAATCTGTTTTGATATGCACCCAGTGATGACCTTGTCTGCGAAATAAATACAAGTGCTACATCTACCATATCAATTGCTTCTAGGGCACTTTCCTGTGTTGAGCAGTCTATATTTTCAATGCCCATATTCTTAAGCGAAATTTCCGGAATAATCACATTGATCGTCTGTCCCTCATTGGCGCCAACCTGAAATTCCATACCACCGATACCGGTAATATCCAGTGTTACATTTGTTGTACCGGCTGCAATATTTGCTGTGTCCACATCTAATTGTATCTCTATGCCGTCGTCACCTTTTATGGTAATCTTGTTTCCGTCAAATTCAGCTGTTGCATTATATTTATCAAAGTCCCCGGATGTGAGGTCTACCGCTGTAATCTCATTATTTGTAACCGTAAAAGCAAGTTGATAATCATCCGCCTTGATTTCTTTGGAATATTTCTGCACTTTCACTTCCGGAACATCGGTATATCCCTTCAGTTCCTGCTCTCCGTCCAAAAGGCTCTGCGTATTAAATTCTGTATCCTTGGCAATTCGCTCGATTTCTTCACATAATTGGTCGATTTCCTTCTGAATTGCATTTCTGTCAGTAGAGACAATTGTTCCTGTAGCAGCTTGTACAGCCAATTCGTTCATTCTCTGTACCATTGCCTGAATTTCCGTTAAGGCACCTTCTGCCGCTTCAATAACAGAAATTCCGTTGGCAGCATTTTGTGATGCCCTCTTCAATCCTCGAATTTGTGCATTCATTTTGTATGAAATTGCAAGCCCTGCGGGATTCTCTCTTGCATGATTGATTTTATAACCCGAAGATAATCTCTCTGTTGAATTTGCCAATTGATTTT
>JAAYYM010000240.1 GCA_012515365.1 Clostridia bacterium | reverse complement strand
TAGATCCTTTTTACCGACTCCTCTACATCCTCCATCGCAATCCCCAGTTCCTTTGCCTGTAAGACTGCTTTCTCTATCTCCCCCATCACCTGATTTGTTTCATTTAACATCCAGATTCTCTTCGCAGCAACAAAATTCCCTCTGCCCTTAACAGTATAGATAAATCCCATCCGCTCAAGCTCAGCATATGCTTTTTGAATGGTATTCGGATTAATGGACAGTTCTATCGCAAGTGCCCTGACAGACGGAAGCTTTGTATCTGTTTCCAAAGCATTTCTGATAATCAGATTCTGTATTTTTTCTATTACCTGCTCATATAGTGGACGTTTATCCTGATAATCTATTTGAATCATACGGTTCTCCTTTCATAGTGTATTAATACATCTAGTACACTTAGTATACTGAGCAACACTTTGTTTGTCAACCATATGCTTTGATTTATATTTAATTTGATTTTTTCATTGGGAAATTGATCAGATTTGAACAGTTCTTATGATAGATCTATAATAGACTTGCTTATTACTTTAAATCCGTGCATTCTGCTTCGAATCGTCTTTGCTATGCGTTACCTAAACAGTTAACTCAACCCAGGCACCCTCGCGGCACATAGAAGATTCCATTTAGTGCTGCTTCATTCCTGACCTGACACGGTTCATAGATTTCTATTGCGCAAGACCCAGATATCAACGCCACTTATCTAGGGCAGCCATAACAAATCAGACCCTCTGCAGAATATCACCCCTACTATAGCGGATTGTAGGTACAGGGCACCGCTAATTCCCCGGCTGCACGGAAACATAATTATACCCTTAATCTATATAAATGTCAACGTTTCAAGCTTCAGCTGAACGCAAAGAGCATTACAGATATTTTGGCACATCTTACTTATTTATCCATAATTTAGAGGTTCAACGTGGAAATTCAGTAATTTAATATTTCTCTCAGCTTATATTTTTGTGATAATCTACATCACAATCAACGAAATGCGGCGAACCCATTCTGAGCATCAAAATTCACATAATCCACAATCTTATTCTGTACCTGGTCATAGATAAGAACAGTGATTCCGTTTAATCCGATCGTATACTTCTGTTCGTCAACAAATACCGTTGTTGAGATATCTCCATACTCATTTTTCTCTCTGCTACATAGCAGATTATGTTCTTTAACATCCTGACTCCACTTAAATTCTTCCGCATTACTCTGAAATAATACATCTCTTCCACCTGAAAACAGAGCTTGTCCATTTCCTAATGTCTCATCTGTGAAGCCACAATTTTTAAGCTGAGTTAAGATACCCTCATCTGTTACTGTATCTGTAAAATTATTTCCAAGAAAAACCATCGAAACATAATTTTCATGATTAATCTGTGGCAAATAACTGTTTAAATCATAGGTTCCATGCAGGATAAATTCTGCCTGCGACATTCTCTGCTTTAATGCATCCTCTTCCCATGACGCATATTTGATGTCACCCCTATGATCGGCAATCTCATATCGATCCAAAAGATATTTTCCTAAAAACTTTGAAAATTTCTCATTACCCGCTCTGTTTAAATGAAGATCATCCGCCATATCTGTAGCAAAATCCAGGCCAATCTCATCATACATCTTATTGCTGTCCAGATAAGGGATCTGACGACTGTCAGCAATTTGAAATACATAATTATATCTCTTTTGTGCCTCATCCTTTACCGTATACGGTGCTGTCAACAAAAGCAGCGGAATGTTTTCCTGTTCCGCATAATCTATGATTTTATTCAGATAGAGCTCTGCCTTTTCTGAAATAGGTTCCGTTTCTGTAATCTGTGTAATATCAGGACGCTCAAATGGAACTACCGTTTCTCTAGGATCAAAACCCTTATTAGAAATGTCTCTTTCGGAATCCACAAAATCTTCTTCCGATAAATCCTTATATCTATTATGAATAGAGTTAAATGGGTTTAGTAACCGTTCAAAGGACTGTTCTACCGAGCTGCTCTTGATCGCTTCAATTCTATTTTCGGACCAGTGCATTCCATAGGTATTGCAGATCAGCCAGTTTTCAGGCTGGAAGTCTGTTTCACGGATACCGGGTGTCGTTATCTCAAAGACGATGACCTTCGGTTTCTGCGTTTTCAATGCTTCTTTTAAATAGTAATAGCTGTTCCAGTATGGCTGCTCAGCTCCACCTAGATCAAATGAAGAAATCCCATATTCATCCCAGATGGTTCCTGTATTTATATTACAGTATACATGAGAGCTTCCTAAAAAAAGAACATCAACCGTATTCTCTTTTTGCAGATAGTAAGAATGGATCTGTTCAATACCATCCTTTGATTTAAGCAGCAAAACATGGTCACACACTGCCAAAGCAATGCCTATAGTTATTATCACAATGATAAGTCTGATCGCTTTTTTCATACTAAAACCTTCCATATATAAAATCTGCTGCATGATATTCACTACCATAGCAACCATAAATCACAATTGAAACTACTAATAAAGTAATGATGATAAGGCGGAACACAAAGTTCTGCTTCATTAATAAGGTTCTCACCTGACCCTTTTGCTGTATCATGGAAACGATCAATACAATCAGCAGACCGATCAGACAAATTTGAAATTCTTCTTTTTCAAGTCCCAGCGTATAAATGGACTCGTCAAAGAAAATCCAAGGATTAAAGGATGAGAATGCCGCCTTCCACATATGAAATCCTTCACGTAAGCTTGCTGCTCTGAAAAAGGACAAACCGAAAATAAAAATAAAGAAGGTTCTTACCCTTTGAAATAAACGCCAGCTAAAGCATTCCGTGTTGATCTTAAATAAAAGGATCAGGCGCTTAAACAATGGTGTAAACAGCTCACCGGACACGATGATCAGCCACATATATAAGCCGACACCAAAGATATAATTCCATCCGCCGCCATGCCATAATCCGATCAGAAACCAGGAAGCAAACAATCCCAGATAGACAGGCAGATTACATTTACTTTCATAATCCTTACCAAACGTTTTCTTACACCATTTACGAAGCTTTCTAAAGGCTTCACTCCTTTGAACCGGATAAAACACATATTCTCTTAAGAAACCACCAAGCGTGATATGCCATCTTCTCCAAAATTCTGATAAACTGGTGGAATAAAACGGCGTGTCAAAGTTTTCAGGAAGTTCGATTCCAAGCACTTCTGATGCGCCTAGTACGATATCCATCAATCCGGAGAAATCTGTATACAATTGCATTGCAAACATCGCTGCTGCCAATACTATATATAAGCCGCTATAAACATCGTAATAACTGTAAACTGTGCTGACCACGATCGCACATCTCTCTGAAATAACAAGCTTCTTAAAAATACCCCAAAGAATTCGAATGGATCCTGATGCGAATTTTTCATAATTAAATTTCTTTTTTGTTTCGCTTGCCAGCTGCTGCATCATCGTATCATATTTTACAATCGGTCCTGATGTCATCTGAGGAAAATAACCGGTAAATAAAATTAACTTTCCTACGTTCTTCTGACCTTCATATTTACCCCAATATACATCTGTCAGATATCCAATGATAATGAGCGCAAAATACGAAATTCTTGCAGGTGCCAGAAGTTCGATCTGACTGATGGTAAGCTCTGCTCCCTGACTGCTTAAATTCAGTCCAAGTACATGCCCGATATTACAATAGATTCCATAAAAAAATCCACTGTATTTAAATAAAACAAGAACAAGGACATCAAAGATCAAAGTGCCCCTGAATACTTGTTTTCTATACGCATTTTCATTTGATAAGAAACGGGATGCTGCCCAGTTAACCACTACATAGATGATAAAAAACAAGAATTGTAATGGTGTAGCATTGATATAATAAAAGCCCAAACTTGTAATGAGCAGCCAGATCCATTGCAGCTTAGCTGGTAATAAATAATAAACAATAAGTGCTGCTAACAGAAAGAATAAAAACTTAAGAGAAATAACTGACATTTTACTTGATCCTCTCCGTAATAATATCGATCATTTCTCCTACATTTTTCATGCAGTTGACTTCCAACATCGTAAATCTCATATCCAGCTCTTCCTCAATATTTTCGATAAGTGTGATATGGCGAAGGGAGTCCCAGCCTTTGATGTCAGCTGCTGTTGTCTGATCCTGTATCACGATAGATTCATCATTAAATACATCTCTGAATACCTCTGTTACCTTTGCTATCACTTCTTCTCTGCTCATTCTTCTGTCTCCTTTGTAATCATTGTCTTATGAAATCTGTATTCCGAAACATTTGTCATATATACATTCTCTCCCTGAGGAATAAAACCAAGTCTTTGGTAAAGATCCTTTACCATGGCATTCTTTGGTGTCTCTATGTATTCACCGATTACTTTTTCATATCCGGCATCCTTTGCTGTATTCACGATGGTATCCAGTATGAATTCTTCCATTCCACGCTTCAGGACACGACAGCTCATCAGCCACTCAGAGATGAATAAACTGCTTTTA
>JAAYYM010000239.1 GCA_012515365.1 Clostridia bacterium | reverse complement strand
TTGTATGGTTTATTCTATTTTCATATATGCATGATAACTATGTGTATTCATTCTGTCCTGCTCAGGTGGTAATTTCATATAGTCACCAAATAGTCGGCTAAGATAGTCCTGATATCCAATCGCCGCTGCAAACGTCTCATTTTCGAATCCCAGTTCTACACACCCCTGATAAATGGTTCTTGGCATGATTTCTTTCTCCCTGTACTTCGACAAAACATTCCCAATCCATTCACATTCATCAAATGGATATTGCTCCATCATATCTTCTATCTGTTTTTGCAGCTCATGCCTGATCGTTAACAATTCTATATTGTTCTCTTCGTTTTCTATATATGTGCTTATATATCTTTCATTAAGCAATCGTATCTTCTGATAAAAGTAACTTCTTTCTTTCTGCAACTCAGGTAAGCCAAACAAAGGAAATATGTCAATACTGACTCCCGTTGACATTAAGAATGGATACTCCCAATTCTTCATATAGGTATCTGTATTGATCAGTCGCATAAAAAAGTTGTAATAATCATCAGGATAATCATATATATTGAGCGATAAATACTCCTTCTGCTCCTTCACAATTTCTATAAATCGTTTAAAATCCGGCATAGGCATTGCTATATCTACATCATCATCCCACGGAATGTAGCCACCATGTCTGACTGCGCCTAGTAATGTTCCGCCACACATATAATAACGCAGGCCATTTTTTTCGCAAACAGTTCTGACATATCTCATCAAATCCATTTGCAAATTTCGTATTTCTGTCATTTCTAATTTGCGATAACCGGTTAACTCGTCTTGATCAACTAACTTTTCCAAAGCATAAAAATCAACAACTCTGAACACTTGTTGTTCCGGTTCATAGCCTATCTTCTGTAGCTGTGCACTCATTTGAGGGTAGTATTTTGATGCAATCAGCACAATTGTATCTGTTTGACGATTTTTCAGATATTCTTCAGGTGAATAAGCAAGGATCAAAGATTCCTTTCTGATAGTTCCATTGATGTGATGAGGTAAAGTATGCAACAGAAAGTCATTCATTTGCTGGCACTTATTCCTGTCATTATCTACATAAGCTGCAACGGAATAACCGTGTTCATGCAGTATCTTGCGCATCAAGTGTGAAGTACTATTCACTCCAAAAAGAACAATTTGCTTATTTTCAAAGACTTTACTATGAATTAATTCTTTTAAGTTGTTTGTCAAATAATAATTCAGATTTTCAAGTTTTATTTCCATCTTGTTTTTCTCCGCCCTGCAGCTTGGTCATTCTGAGTATAAATTCAATGAATCTCTAGGATGTTGTTCATGATATTTCTTTCTGATATATTTCTAAGATATTGCTTCTCGATACTTCTTGATCTTTGTCCGTAAGTCACCGCCATCAAAAATACTCGAGCTTCCTGCGACAAAAATATCTGCACCCATTTCCTTAAATATTTTCGCATGTTCAAAATTAATATTTCCATCTACCTGTATAGCCAGTTCTGAATATCCAACCTCATGCAGAAATTTTTCAAGTTTATCTACCTTAGGTACGCAGCTCTTCACAATTTTTTGCCCCGCAAACCCCGGATTAACAGTCAGCATTGTAATTCCGTCAATATAATCCAACACCTCTTCCACTGAATAAATCGGCGTCCCCGGATTTATTGCTAACATCACCTTACAGCCATAACTCTTTGCACGCACCAATGTTCGTTGTACATGAATCGTACTTTCATAATGTATGATTACTCTGTCCTGCGGACGCAGCTTCATCCACTCCAGTTTATCCTCCGGACGCATAATCATAAGATGCATGTCCAGCGGTATATTTGTCATTTCCCTGACACCATTGATATAATCCATACCAAATCCCAAATTTGGTACAAATTCTCCATCCATAACATCCACATGAAGATACTCTACCTGTTCTTCTTCCATAATCCTTATATTCGAAACCAAATCCTTAATTCCTGCGCACATCAGTGATGCTGAAATTTGTCCCGGTTTATTTCCTTTGCACATAAGCTATATCCCCCTCTGGATTTGATATCTGGTTCAGGCAATTGCGAAACTCATTACATGTCATTTTAAGATTTCGGTGTTTGTCAAGTAAGTTGTCGCATTTTATATAAAATATTTCAATGCTGATTTGTTATAAATATATAGAATTTTAATTAACTGATGGTATGTTTAATAAAGGTACTTCTTCTTTAACTACCATG
>JAAYYM010000238.1 GCA_012515365.1 Clostridia bacterium | reverse complement strand
CGCAAAGAGGACATGGCTTTGATTCGATTGCTGAGAGAATTTATAAATACCCAGAGGTTAATGCAACTTATTTAATTTCTGGAGGATATGATTTACTGGTGATCCTCGAAGGAAAAACCTTAAAAGAGGTAGCAAGTTTTGTATCACAAAAGCTGTCTACATTGGATTCTGTAATTAGTACAGCCACTCATTTTGTACTGAAAAAATACAAAGATCATGGTACGATCCTTCATAAACAAAATGAAGATGAGAGAATGGTGGTGTCACCATGAGAAATCCATTATCCGATATTGTAATCGATATCAAGCCTTCTGGAATACGAAAGTTCTTTGATATCGTGAGTGAACGAAAAGATGCTATTTCCCTTGGTGTAGGTGAACCGGATTTTGATACACCATGGCATATCCGTGATGAGGGAATTTATTCATTAGAAAAGGGACGTACTTTCTACACTTCAAATGCCGGACTGATGGAGCTGCGTATGGAAATATGTGCTTATCTGAAACGACGCCATCAGCTGGTATATGATCCTAAAAAAGAAGTACTCATTACTGTAGGCGGCAGTGAAGCAATAGATATCGGGCTGCGTGCAATGACGAATCCCGGGGATGAGGTATTAATCCCTCAGCCAAGCTATGTTTCTTATGAACCATGTGCGATTCTGGCAGGTGCTAAACCGGTTATTATAGAGTTGAAAAACGAAAACGAATTTCGACTGACGCCACAGGAATTGCTAGATGCAATCACACCAAAAACAAAGATTTTGATCTTGCCGTTTCCAAATAACCCGACAGGAGCTATTATGGAAAAAGAGGATCTGGAACAGATAGCAGAAATCGTGGTAGAAAAAGATTTATTTGTTATGTCTGATGAGATTTATTCTGAGCTGACTTATAAAGGAAAACATGTTTCTATTGCAGAACTTCCGGGAATGAAAGAACGGACAATTTTAATTAATGGATTTTCTAAAGCGTATGCTATGACCGGATGGAGACTGGGATATGCATGCGGACCAAAGGAAATCATCGAGCAGATGACAAAGATTCATCAGTTTGCTATCATGTGTGCACCTACTACCAGCCAATACGCTGCAGTGGATGCTTTGAGAAATGGGGATAAGGATGTCGAGGCCATGAAAGAATCCTATAACCAGAGAAGGAATTATCTGCTTCATCAGTTTAAGGAAATGAATCTCCCTTGTTTTGAACCGTATGGAGCGTTTTATGTATTTCCTTGCATCAAAGAGTTCGGACTGACTTCAGATGAGTTTGCAAATCGTCTGCTTGAGGAAGAAAATCTGGCAATTGTACCAGGTACTGCTTTTGGTGATTGTGGAGAAGGTTTCTTAAGAATCTCTTATGCATATTCTATTGAGAAATTAAAAGTCGCAATGGGACGAATTGATCACTTTATCACAAAACTTAGAAATGAGAAAAAATAGAAATTTGAGGATGAAGGATGAACATCGTATTATTTCAACCAGAGATTCCGGCCAATACAGGAAATATTGGCCGGACTTGTGTTGCTACAGGTACTAAATTACATTTGATTGAGCCGCTGGGCTTTCGTTTGAATGAGAAATCAATACAAAGAGCCGGAATGGATTATTGGGACAAGCTGGATGTCGAACGGTATATTAATTTTGAAGATTTCATGAAGAAAAATGGAAATCCTAAAATATATATGGCATCTACAAAAGCCAGACATATCTATTCTGAAGTAGCGTATGATGAGGATGCTTATATCATGTTTGGAAAAGAAAGCGCCGGGATTCCGGAAGAAATTTTGATTGAGCATGAAGAAACGTGTATCAGAATACCTATGTTAGATGACATCAGGTCTCTTAACCTGGCCAATTCAGTGTCTATTGTGTTGTATGAAGCACTGAGACAAAATCAGTTTCATTCTATGCAGCTGAAAGGAAATCTTCACAGATTACATTGGAATGAGGAAGCATGATCATTTGCTTTCTCATTCTTTTTCAAATGCTTTAGAGCGTGGCAGTGTAAAGATAAACTCTGTTCCAACATCTACGGTACTGATCACGTTAATATTTTCATGATGGGCATTGATGATTTCTTTCGTAATAGATAAGCCTAGTCCAGTTCCCTTTTTGTCTTTTCCACGAGACAAATCCGTCTTATAGAAACGGTCCCATATCATAGTCAGACTTTCCTTTGGTATTCCGATGCCGGAATCTTTTACGGAAATGAAAATCTTCTCATTTTTTTCAGTTGTTTCAATTACAATTTTGGAATCATCTCTGCTGAATTTAATTGCATTATCGATCAGGTTATAGAGAACCTGCTGGATCTTTCCCATGTCTGCACGTACAAATAAAGTACGTCCTGTTAAGACTAATTCAAAGGAAATTCTTTTCTTGATACAGGTTCCTTCAAAAGTTGCTGTCACATTTTTAATGACACGATTGACATCAAAATCGGTAATATCCAAAAGTATTCCCTGTGAATTTAGATTATTTAAAGAAAGCAGGGAGCTTGTCAGTTTAGTCAGTCTTTGTGTTTCATTCAAAACGATTTTCATATATTTTTCATGCATCTCAGTGGGAATGGTTCCGTCAATCATTGCTTCCAGATATCCCTTAATAGATGTCAGCGGTGAGCGGAAATCATGAGAAACATTAGCAATAAACTTTTTTTGATTATCCTCAGAACGACTCAGACGATGTGCCATATAACTAAGTGAGGCAGCTAAATAACCGATTTCATCATCTTTGTTAACATCAAACTCATATTTCAGGTTTCCACTGGCGAATTCTTCCGTTGCTTTTGTGATTTTCCGTAAAGGCAGATAAACCATATCTGTAAAAACAATCAGAATGGTTGATGATAAAATAAATATGATGCCAAGTGTAATATATGAAATATTGAGGATGTTATCTCTGGAATTATGTATTTCCCGCATGGGAGAGTGGATCACAACATATCCTACCACTTTAAACTTTGAAGTAATAGGAGATATGACACTGATCATGTCTTCATTAAAATAATGGTAAAAATCACCGGACATATAGTATTTGCTACCGGTATCGGTTGGATTAAAATGCTCGATCACAGTAGGATTATTTTCGTCTGTTTTTTCACGAGAATTATATATGACATGACCGTCACTATTCATAATCCAAATAGCAGAGGAAACATAGGTATCGATTGCTTCGAGCTGAGCTTTTACATCATCTGCCGATAAGGAATCAGCATAAAAACTGGAGGCATACTTGGTAGAAATCAAAGTAGCCTCTTTATAAATCGAAGCAGCCTTATCCTGTATCAGATAATTCATGGTAAGCTCTGAAGTCAGTGTAGAGATAGCAACAAAACTTAAGAAACCAAATACAAGATAGGCAAATATGAACTTAAGATACAACGTATGTTTCATATGCAAATTACTTCACCTCAAATTTATATCCGATACCCCAGACAGTTGATAAACTCCAGGAATCATGATCCTTTATTTTTTCTCTCAGACGTTTGATATGCACATCTACAGTTCTGGTATCACCGATATACTCATATCCCCAGATATGATCTAATAACTGCTCTCTTGTAAAGACCTGATTAGGTGATGATGCAAGAAAATAAAGAAGCTCCAGTTCTTTTGGTGGCATATCGATTGATTTTCCGTAGTAAATAACAGAATAATTTGTCTGATTGATGACCAAATCCGGATACTTTACACATTTTGCATCGGACGCAGGTGCTGCAGGTTTTGCAGTAGAGGTACGTCTTAAGACTGCTTTTACACGGGCAACAAGCTCTTTGGAATCAAAGGGTTTTTCCATGTAGTCATCAGCACCAAGCTCCAGACCGAGTACTTTATCAAATATTTCACCTTTTGCAGATAACATAATGATCGGTGTAGTTGATTTCGCACGTATCTCACGGCATACCTGATAACCGTCAATACCTGGAAGCATCAGATCTAAGAGGATCAGATTTGGTTCGAACGTATCAAAGGCAGTCAAGGCCTGCTCCCCATCGTTTACGATCAGTGTGTCAAAGCACTCTTTTGTCAGATAGAGAGAGATCAATTCAGCGATATTTGTATCATCATCTACGATTAGAATTTTTTGTTTATTTGCCATTGTTTTCATCCTTTCATTTGAATGTAACTATTGTGACACCTGCGTCACCTTCTCCGTAGGCGCCTAAGTGGAATTCCTTTACATATTTTACGCGTTTTAAATGTTGGTGTACTCCATTTCTCAGTGCACCTGTTCCTTTTCCATGTACGATCCTAACACTCTGTAGGTGAGAAAGATAAGCATCATCCAGATATTTATCCAGTCTTGCCAATGCATCATCTACGGTCATTCCCAAAAGATTTAACTCTGCGGAAATGGTAGAGGATTTTGATAAGTTCATTTTTTTCCCTTTTGAAAGTGGGACTTTAGTGCCTGTTATATCCTCTGTCATAACTAATTCGAGCTCGTTGATATTAGTAGAAGTACGTAAAATACCACATTGCACAAACAGATTGCCTTTTGTATCAGGAAGTGAATTAACAGTACCAGTCAGATTCATCGATATAATCCGGACGGATTCTCCCAAACGCAGATCAGATGGTTTTAACTTAATATTGTCTTTTGTTTTGGAAGCAATGGTATGTGATGCCTCGATTGAAGACAGCTTTTTTCTGATATTCTGGCGTTCCTGTTCCATCGCCTTAACGTTTTGACCGGCAGCTCCGAATTTATTAAAGTTACGAATCGTTTCGTCTGCGTAATCTTTAGCGTCCTTAAGGATGGAGCGTGCTTCTTCATTTGCTTCAGAAATAATTTTACTTTTTGTATCTTTTACCTTTTGTTTTTCGTATTGAAGTTCTTTTTGCAGCTTTTCTACTTCTTGTTTGTGATAGGTGACTGCAAGTTTTTCTTTTTCTACTTCACTCTTTGTCCGCTCCAGATTTGCGATGATATCCTCAAATTTTTCATCTTGTTCTGTCAGGTGGAGCTTGGCTTCATCGATGATTCTGTCAGGAAGGCCGAGTTTTTTAGAGATAGCAAAGGCATTACTTTTTCCAGGTACTCCGATTAATAATTTGTAGGTAGGACGGAGCGTATTAATGTCAAATTCGCAGCTTGCATTTTCCACCTTTGGAGTAGAAAGAGCGAATAGTTTTAATTCACTGTAATGTGTTGTTGCGGCTGTACGGATTCCTTTTGCATGAAGATCGGATAGTATGGCAATGGCAAGTGCAGCACCTTCTGTAGGATCTGTTCCGGCTCCCAACTCATCAAACAGACATAAGGAATGTTCATCTGACTGATCTAATATAGATACGATGTTAGTCATATGAGAGGAAAAGGTACTGAGACTCTGTTCAATGCTTTGTTCATCTCCGATATCTGCAAATACTTCTGTGAAAACAGATAGTTCTGAGCGATCCAGAGTTGGAATATGAAGGCCTGATTGTCCCATTAATGTCAGTAGTCCGAGTGTTTTCAATACGACTGTTTTACCACCGGTATTTGGTCCTGTAATGATCAAAAGATCAAACTGGTCACCCAGATAAACGTCTGTAGGTACGACTGTGGCTGGATCAAGTAAAGGATGTCTGGCTTTGCGTAAATTAATCTTTCCTTCCTTATTATATAACGGAAAGGATGCCTTTTGCATCATTGCCAGATGTGCTTTTGCAAATATAAAGTCAAGCTGGATCATTGTTTCATAATTTTCAGATAATTTAGTAATGTAGCCTTCGCACAGGACAGTGAGATTCGATAAAATAATTTCGATCTCCTGTTCTTCTTTCAGAGCAAGCTCTTTTAGATCATTATTTAGCTTTACTATGGCAGCAGGCTCGATAAAGAGAGTAGATCCTGAGGATGACTGATCATGAATCATTCCCTGCACCTGATTCTTATATTCGGATTTGACAGGAATGCAGTATCGGTTATTGCGCATGGTGATCACGGATTCCTGAAGATAAGTTTTATAAGAGCTGTTCACCATGGAAGAAAGCTGTGAGTGGATCCGGTCATTTGCCAATTTGATATTTCTTCTGATCTGCCGCAGAGCTGGTGTAGCATCATCACTGATTTCCTCTTCTGAAATGATACATCTTAGGATCTCAGTTGAAACATTTGTCAACGGCTCAAGAATATCAAATAAAGGATCCAGTGAGTCATCCGGAATGTCAGGTGTTTCTTTTCTGGCATATGCCTTGACGTGGTTAACATTATTCAGAAACTGTGCAATGTGAAGCAATTCCTCCTGAGATAAAATACTGCCCATTTTAAGGCGTTTGATAGAAGGAACGATTTCTTTTGTGGAAGAAAACGAAATCGTTTCTTTTTTATATAAGCGGTCCAGGGCATTCTTTGTCTGTGTCTGATTTAGTATAATACGAGCCAGATCAGTATCTGGCTCGAGAGATAGACATAGTTGTTTTCCGGGCTTGGAAGTTGCAAACGAGGATAATTGCTCTAGGACTTTATGATATTCTAATATTCGTAATACTTTTTCATTCATGAAAGATACCTCAAATTATTCTAAACTATTTATAGTTTATCAGAGATTTCTGTATAAAGCAACGTCATTGCAAAGGTGAATTCTTATTGTAAAGTAGGAAACAGTTTAGTATAATAAGAAACAGTACATAACGTGCAGGTAATCTTTTGTACATGAAAAGGAGAACTTTATGGATGAACAAGAGAACAATCTGAATGAAGAGCAGGATCAGAAATTTGAGTTTATTACTGAGACAATTAAAGAAAAACCAATCAGTAAAAAGAGAATTTTGATAAAAATCTTATTTACGTTATTTTTGGCTGTGCTTTTTGGTGTTGTGGCTGCATTCTCATTATTAATATCGAAGCCTTATATGGAGGCCAAGCTGTATCCGGAAGAACCCAAAAAAGTAGAAATACCAAGAGGAGAAGAACAGGAAGAAGAGGCAGAAGAACCAAAACAAGAACCTGTAGTCGTGGAAAAAGAGCCTGTTGTGACCCAAATTGTTGAAAAAGTCGAAAAAGTAGAATTAGAAATTGATGATTATAAGAAATTGAATGATCAGTTTTATTCACTTGCAAAGGAATCAGAAAAATCAATTGTAACAGTAACAGGTGTGTCATCTAATGTTGACTGGTTTATGAATGCATATGAAAACGAAAATCAGACTTCTGGAATGATCATAGCGGACAACGGTAAAGAGCTGTTGATTTTAGCAAATAAAGCTGTATTAGAATCTGCAGAACGCATACAGGTTACCTTCTGTGATGCTACAGAATCTGCAGGAGAAATCAAAAAATATGATGCTAATACAGGGCTGGTCATCGTTGCAGTTGACTTAAGTACAATTTCTGAAGAAACAATGGCAACAATTAAGCCTGCCGAATATGGAAATAAAAAAGCATCAGAATTACTGGGTATTCCAATCATAGCGATTGGTAATCCGCTTGGCTACAGTGGCTCTGTGGCGTTAGGTAATATTACATCGAATTCTTATGTTATGAATATGGAAGATACAAGCATGCAGCTGATCACGACAGATATCTATGGAAGTAAATCCGGTAGTGGTATCATCATTGATTTAGATGGAAAGGTACTTGGAATCATCAGTCAGGACAGTGTGGGAAATGACAATGTGAACTTGCTGAAGGCATACGCAATCACAGATTTGATCACGACGATTGAAAAATTATCGAATGGACAGGACATTGCATATCTTGGAATTAAGGGAACTGATGTGACAGAGGCTGTAACGGAAGAAGTGGGAGTGCCTATGGGTGCTTATGTCATGGAAGTTATCATGGATTCACCAGCTATGCAGGTCGGTATACAAAGTGGCGATGTGATCGTAAAAATGGGTACAACAGATATTCTATCCTTTGAAGATTATAAAGCTGCTATGATGAAGAGCCAACCGGGGGATCTGATGATGATTACTGTAAAACGTCAGGGAAAAGAAGGCTATATTGATCTGCCATATGAAGTAGAATTAGGTAAACTAGAATAACTGATATTCATAGTCTGCAAGCTGAGCTGTGGATATAACGGAAAGAGAGAAATTATGAAGTATATTGAAGCATTTAAAGAGAGTGACCGTATATCAGATATTTATTTGATCAAGCATAAACAGTCTGCGGTAACTAAGAATGGAAAACCATATGAAAATCTGATCTTACAGGATAAAACAGGGACCATAGACGCGAAGATATGGGATCCAAATTCAGCAGGGATAGATGATTTTGAGGTATTGGATTATGTTGAGATCTTTGGTGATGTCAATAGTTTTCAAGGGGCTTTACAGGTTAGTGTAAAGCGTGTGCGAAAGAGTCATGAAGGAGAATATGATCCGGCAGATTATTTACCTGTCAGCAGTAAGAACATTGATGATATGTATAGTGAGCTGTTAGGTTATATCAGTAAATTATCAAATGTATATTTGAAAAAACTGTTGGAATCCTTTTTTGTAGAAGATCAGGCATTTGTAAAATCATTTAAAATGAGCTCTGCTGCTAAAGCAGTTCATCATGGATTTGTAGGTGGACTTTTAGAGCATACGTTAAGTGTAACCAAGCTATGCGACTACTATACCAAAGCATATCCGGTATTAAAGAAAGATCTTTTGATTGCAGCAGCTATTTGCCATGATATGGGTAAAACAAGAGAATTATCGTTGTTTCCGGAAAATGATTATACGGATGATGGACAGTTGTTAGGCCACATTGTGATCGGAAGTGAAATGATCAGTGAGCGTGCAAAGCAGATAGAAGGTTTTCCGAAGGTGTTATTGGCTGAGATGAAGCATTGTATTCTGGCTCATCATGGTGAGTATGAGTATGGTTCGCCAAAGAAGCCGGCATTGATTGAGGCAGTGGCTCTTAATTTTGCAGATAATACGGATGCAAAAATGGAGACGATGACGGAGTTATTTGCATCAACAACTGAAAATGGATGGCTTGGCTATAATCGATTACTTGAATCTAATGTAAGAAAGACCAGTGAAATCTAGAATAGTATATATGAAAACGCTCATGTGATCACATCGAGCGTTTTCTTTCACAGAAGGGATGGAATGATATGGCATGTTACATTGTTGGAGCAGGGGATTTTGACCGGGATCGATTTACTCCAAGTCCTGGAGATTATATAATTGCAGCAGATGGAGGCTATCGGCATTTATCTGATGCTGGGATTTCGCCAGACCTTGTACTGGGTGATTTTGATTCGCTGGATATGATACCACTCCATCATAAGCTAATGAAATATCCGT
>JAAYYM010000237.1 GCA_012515365.1 Clostridia bacterium | reverse complement strand
CATGGTAGTTAAAGAAGAAGTACCTTTATTAAACATACCATCAGTTAATTAAAATTCTATATATTTATAACAAATCAGCATTGAAATATTTTATATAAAATGCGACAACTTACTTGACAAACACCGATTACCATCATCTGTATGCTTGCTGTATCGATTATTACCAGTGCACTGACAACGCAGATCAAAGAGCATAACAGAGTTCTTTTGGAGGCGGAAAGAGAGAAAAGCAGGAGCAATCTGCTGCGAGCACTGGGGCATGATCTGCGCACACCGTTAACCTCCATTTTAGGCGCTTCATCAGCCATCATGGACAATGATAAAAACTTGGTACGTTCAGAACGTCTTAAATTACTATCGGAGATTTATGAGGATGCACAATGGCTGATCAGAATGGTAGAAAATTTGCTTTTGGTTACCAGAATTGACGGCGAGAAAGCAGCAGAGATCGTAAAAGTGAATGAAGCGGTGGAGGAATTGATTCCAGAAGCAGTCATGAAGCTTCAAAAACGTTTTCCGGATCAACATGTTTCGGTTAAAGTACCAAGCAACCTTCTGATGGTACCAATGGACGCAATGCTGATCGAGCAGGTTTTGATTAATCTGATGGAAAATGCAGTGCTTCATGGGAAGCATATGACCAAAATCAATCTTGAAGTATGGGAAGAAGATGGAAAGGCTTTTTTCAAAGTCTCTGATGACGGAGATGGGATCAAAGCAGAGGTGTTACCTCATATTTTTGATGGATATTATCGGATGGATGATGAGAGAACAAGTGATAGTAAGAAAAATATGGGGATCGGACTTTCTATCTGCAACACGATCATAAAGGCTCATCATGGAGTTCTGACAGCTGCAAACAAGGCAGAGGGTGGTGCTGCATTTACATTTTATCTGCCATTAGATGAGGAGTAATAGTATGGTGACGAAAAACACAATCTTGATCATCGAGGATGAAAATAATATTTCCAGTTTTATGAGTACAATTCTAAAAGCAAACAAATTTCATGTACTGCGTGCAAAAAATGGTGCGGAAGGAATGATGCTGTGTACATCGTGCTGTCCGGATGTGATTTTGCTGGATCTGGGATTACCTGATATGGATGGAAATGAAATTATCCATTCGATACGCAGCTGGTCACGTATTCCGATTATCGTAGTTTCAGCCAGAACAAACGAGAAAGACAAGGTGCGGGCATTGGATGGAGGAGCAGATGATTATATCACAAAACCTTTTGGCACGAGTGAACTGTTAGCAAGAATCAGAACTGCACTTCGACATGCAAATCTGCAGGATTCAGATGAAAAGGCAGCACTTAACGGAAAGTATACATCTGGCACGCTGACGGTGGATTTTGGCAGGCGTCGTGTATTTTTAGATGGTGAAGGTGTCCATATGACACAAAATGAATATAAGATTGTAGAATCACTTGCAAAATGTGCAGGAAGGGTTCTGACTTATGATTATCTGTTGAAAAAAATATGGGGACCAAACATGAACAGTGATAATCAGATTTTACGTGTCAATATGGCTAATATACGCAGAAAACTGGAACTAAATCCGGCAGAACCTAAATTTATTTTTACCGAAATAGGTGTCGGATATCGCATGGTAGAAGGTGATTAGGAGGATCTTATTTGAAAAAGCATAACAGAACTCTATTATTTGATAAATTAAAAGAATCATTGGTATCGGTGCTGCCAATCGCAGGGATCGTATTTGTTTTATGCTTTTCTATTACGCCGATCCCAAATGATATTTTAATGGCATTCGTACTTGGTACCTTTATGCTGATCATTGGAATGGGACTTTTTACACTGGGAACAGATCTGGCTATGACACCGATTGGTGAGCAGATCGGTTCCACGATCATTAAAACAAAAAAAGTGTGGCTGATATTATTCATCTGCTTTCTGGTAGGTATGATCGTTACCATATCAGAACCAGATCTTCAGGTGCTGGCGGAGCAGGTTCCGAATATTCCGAATATCATTATCATCCTGTCTGTTTCTGTAGGCGTGGGTGTATTTTTGGTCGTTGCACTGCTCAGAATTTTCTTTAAAATCAAGCTTTCCTATCTGTTGATTGCATTATATACATTGATTGCGATTCTGACGGTATTTATTCCGGACGAATTCATCGCAGTTGCGTATGACGCGGGTGGCGTGACAACAGGTCCGATGACGGTTCCTTTCATTATGGCACTTGGCGTTGGAGTTGCATCTATGCGTACAGATAAGGATGCAGAAAACGATAGTTTTGGACTTGTTGCATTGTGCTCGGTTGGACCGATTATAGCGGTGATGATGATCGGACTTTTATATCATCCGGGTGAAAGCACCTATAGTAGTGTGGAAATTCCTTCACTGGCAACTTCACTGGAATTATGGAAGATGTTTGAGAGCGAAATTCCTATTTACATGAAGGATGTAGGAATGGCATTATTACCAATTGTCATATTTTTTGCGATTTTTCAATTCATGAAACTACGGATGAAAAAAGATGCACTGTTCCGAATTGGCTTTGGAATCCTTTATACATATACTGGACTGGTGCTTTTTCTGACTGGTGCAAATGTCGGCTTCATGCCGGTAGGAAACTATATTGGACGTCAGCTGGGAGGTTTACAGAATAACTGGATCATTATTCCGATCGGTATGCTGATTGGCTATTTTATCGTAGCAGCTGAGCCGGCTGTGCATGTTCTCAATAAACAGGTATATGAGATGTCATCTGGTCTGATCCCGAAAAAGGCAATGAGCACTAGTTTGTCGATCGGAGTAGCATGTTCTGTTGGTCTGGCTATGCTCAGGATTATTCTTGAAATTCCTATTGTTTTTATTCTGTTGCCGGGCTATGCGGTTTCGTTATTGTTATCTTTTTTTGTTCCGCCGCTCTTTACGGCTATTGCATTTGACTCTGGTGGAGTGGCATCCGGACCAATGACTGCAACATTTTTGCTTCCGCTTGCTATGGGCGCATGTGTAGCCTGTGGAGGAAATGTCATAACAGATGCGTTCGGTGTTGTAGCTATGGTTGCGATGACACCACTTATAACCATTCAGATCCTTGGTGTTTTGTTTAAGCATAAGATGAGGATCGAGCATGCAGGACATGATGCAGAACAAGGAAAATCGTCTGTGTCTGCAGAAGAAATCATTGAGTAGAGGAGAACGCATATGAATACAATGAAGCTGTTGATCAATATTGTAAAACGAGAATCAGAAGAAGAATATATTCAGTTTTATAAGAAACATGAAATTGCTTTTTTTCTTGCTACACTCTGCAAAGGAACAGCAAGTAAAAACATGCTTGATTATCTAGGGATAGAGCGTAACGAAATGGTGATGTTTCAGTCGATTGTTTTAGACACTTCGCTTAAAAAACTGGAGCATGATCTGATCTACCAGATGGGGATTGATGTGCCGGGAAGCGGTATCGCTCTGGCACTTCCACTTGACAGTGTGGGAGGAAGTCTTGCACTTTCGTATCTGAGCGGAGAACAACAGGTGATAGAAATAGGAGAGGTGACAAACATGAGTGAAAAACCATATGCTTTACTGATTGCAATTTCAGAAAAAGGAAATATCGATACAGTTATGGATGCGGCAAGAAGTGCGGGAGCCAGAGGCGGTACAGTGATCAATGCAAAAGGAACACATGGCACATCCCGAACTAAATTTTTTGGTATGTCGATTGCAGAAGAAAAAGATATTATTTATATCGTGGCAAAACAGGAAGAGAAGAATAAGATCATGCAGGCGATCATGGAAGAAGCAGGCATGGAGACCAAGGCACACACAGCTGTTTTTTCGCTTCCGGTGGAATTTGTTGCAGGTATGCAGCTTGAATAACTTTACTTGAATTGGTCCGAAATATGAGTTATGATAGGTTAAGCACAAATACAGATATGTATGGATCAGAGGGATAAAATGATAGGAACAGGTACAATTATAAATTCTGCCGCCGTGGTTATCGGCGGCTTGATTGGTTTAAAGATAAAGGGTGGTTTAAAACCGCGGTTTCACGATACCTTGATGCAGGCGTTAGGATTATCCGTTATTTTTATCGGCATTTCGGGTGCAATGGAAGGTATTCTTAAGATTACAAACGAGGGACTTTCCGCAAAAGGAACCATGGGAATGGTCGTTGCATTGGTAATTGGCGCACTGTTAGGTGAGTGGATCAATCTGGAAGCACAGACAGAGCGGTTTGGTGAGTGGTTAAAAAAGAAAGCAAAAAGTGATCATGATTCTATGTTTGTTGAAAGTTTTGTATCTGCCTCATTTACGATCTGCATCGGAGCAATGGCGATTGTCGGTTCGTTAGAGGATGGATTGAGTGGAGATGCCACAATGCTGATCACAAAGGCAATGCTTGACTTTGTGGTGATATTGATTTTTTCGTCAACCTTTGGAAAGGGACCGATTTTTTCAGTAATACCATTAGCATTCCTGCAAGGTGGAGTAACCCTGATCGCAAAAGCCATAGAGCCTGTTTTGTCTACACAAACCATTTCTAATATCTCGTTTATCGGTTCGACTCTTATTTTCTGCATTGGGATCAATTTGATGTTCCAGACAAAGATCAAGGTGGCGAACCTGCTCCCATCATTATTAATTGTATTTTTATATGGAATCATCCATCAGATGATTCATTAATATGATTTTGTTAGCACGAATAAAACACATAGGTAAAGAATAAAATGATAACCAGGAAAGGAAGGTATTTATGAAAAAAATTAAGAAAGTTGATATTGAACAGTATTCCTTTAATCCCTTTCAGATGATAGGGAAGGAATGGATGTTGGTAATGGCAAAAAAGGAAGACAAAGCAAATGCGCTGACAGCTTCATGGGGTGGAGTCGGTGTACTGTGGAATAAAAATGTTTCCTTCATTTTCATACGTGACAGCCGTTATACAAAAGAGTTTATTGATCAGTCTGATTCTTATTCACTTAGTGTTTTTGATCACGCAAAATACGCACAGATGCTTGCTTATATGGGCAGCGTATCCGGCAGAGATGAGGATAAGATCGAGAAGATGGGATTACATGTTGCAGAGTATGAAGGGGTTCCTTACTTTGAAGAAGCATCTACTGTATTGATCTGTAGAAAGCTATATCATCAGCCAATCAAAGAAGATGGATTTCTTGTTGATGGAATTGTGCAGAAATGTTATTCCGATCAGGATTATCATGAGTTATATGTAGGAGAAATCAAAGAGATTTTAGAGCTTACAGAGTAGCAGTGATGTCTGTCATTTTCTCTATCATTTTCATTTGATATAAAACAGACAGAAAGCAACAAAAGATTGGTGAAACTACTATACGCGATGAATGAAATTATGATAAGATAGAATCAAATATGATGTAGAAGCTGGTGAGAATGATGTACAGAGTTCTTCTGATCCTACAATTTATTGCTATACTGATATGTTTGTTTTGTATCGTATTATTGCAATTTCAAAAAAATACCAGACAGTCAAGAATGATGCTGTTTACCATTATATGCGGCTTCATTCAGAATTTCGGTTATCTGATGGAAATGATGTCCAAGAACCTTGGAGAGGCCATGATCGCAGTTCAGGTAGAGTATGTCGGTTCTTCTTTTGTTGCTTTCTTTATGACTAACTTTGTATGTGGTTATTGTAAAAAGAAACTGAAACTTTCCTTTGTGTTTTCATGGTTTGCATTTTGCTGTCTAATCTTTTTCAGTGTTATTTCTTACAAAATCAATCCATTCTATTATACGAGTACAGCCTTTGTGAATACTGGTCTTTTTCCGCATGTTGTGTTGGGAAAAGGGCTGCTTTATATGCTCAATGCACTGAGCATATATGTGTCAATGATCGCTAACTGTGTCCTCACCTTTAGAGCTTATCGAAGCTCAGACAATATCCGTTATCGGAATAATTGTCGACTGATTTTTGTCAGCTCTTTTCTGCCTTTGATGATTCATATGCTGGGAGTCTTAGGTAAATGGTGGGATGGCTATGATCCGGCTCCGCTTGGTGTATCAATCAGCATTACAGTGTTTGCATATGCAATTGTCAAACAGCGTATCTTTGATGTAGTAGAGGTGGCACATCAAAATATTCTGATGAATTTAAAGGACGCAATTATTATTGTAGACAGTGTGTATTCCTTTATGGATGCTAATAATAAAGCAATGGAGCTCTTTCCGGTTTTGAAGGAATACTCGAAAGGGGAAAAACTAAAAGAAGAAAGTTTCCTGAATGTATTCTTAAATCAGGAAAATTCGCAGCTTGAAATGAATGGATGTACTTTTAACGTACATGTAAATGAAGTTAGAAACAATGATTATGTAGAAGGTTATGCCGCCATATTTTTTGATATTACGGAATCTATCCGGCAATATCAGGAAATGAGCAGACTAAAGGAAGAAGCAGAAAAAGCAAATGAGGCAAAGAGCGGTGTTTGTCAAGTAAGTTGTCGCATTTTATATAAAATATTTCAATGCTGATTTGTTATAAATATATAGAATTTTAATTAACTGATGGTATGTTTAATAAAGGTACTTCTTCTTTAACTACCAT
>JAAYYM010000236.1 GCA_012515365.1 Clostridia bacterium | reverse complement strand
AGAACGGCGGCGCATGGTCACCATTTGCAGAGTGTATACAGCTTATTTCGGGCAATTATTCAATGCGTATCTGTGATGACAATATCATCGAATATGCAGTTCTTGAAGGTGAATACTGGAGAAAGACATACTATGAGTGCGACACCCTGTCCCTTGCAAAGGGCATAGCCGGTATCATAGACAGTGAATTGAAGGATAACGGCGTTGATTTCGACAACGACGTATCAGACTTCTATTACAATGCAGGCGGCGCAGATATCCCCCTGAGCGAAACACAGAAGATAATGCTGGGAATTGTGCTTAGAAGCAATAACTGGAAGGAAGAGGACGGACAGGCTAACAGATTTTTCACATTTATGCTTGACAAGGAAAATGTCGGAACACTTGGCGTTGTAAGGGAAGGCGGAATTTACTTCCAGCAGGACGGAATAACATATGCGGGTGATAATGTTGATTCCGCAAATGACATAGAATACATCTTGTTTAATTATGAGTATCCCGGCGCTGAAATGAATGTTTCTATTAATGATTCAGACTATAAAGAGATCATATCTATAAATGATGAAAACAGGGCGCAGTTTGAGAACTTTGTAAACTATGATCTCCCGTCAATGCTCGTGCCAATATCGATTAATTCCTCAGCTAATGATTCTCCTTTGAAATATAGCTTATCTATAGCTTATAAAACAGGTGAAATGGAGATCAGAACTGTGGATTTCTCAATTCATGATTCTGGATTTGCAGAAAGACTTGATTATGTATTGGATCCTGTAATGACATGGGCACCTTCCGGTGATACTGTCTACACAATAGACCTTGCCGCATTTGAAGAAAAGCTGGATGAGCTTAAGAATAACAAGCCGGCAGCTAAGAAGGAAGAAACCACTGAAGCTGTTACAGAGGATGTACAGACCACTACCGAGCCACAGACTATAACTATGATAGAGAAGCAGGAAACATCAATTGCTCCTGATGAAACTATTCCTATGAGTGATGATGACAGAGCCTATTTCTCAACGGAGACAGGTATATTTGTTTTCGATGAAGACGATAAACTGATCGCTTCGCCTTCTACTCACGACGGAATTCAGCTTGAGAAGTTCGCCTTAGATAAGTTTATACCTATGCTGACATCTATTGAAGAGAATACTCGTTTTGGCTCTGATGAGATACCTTATGTGATTATCAGAAAGTATAATGCAGGCGGTAACAGAATACTGAGAGACGGTTACTATATATATGATGATGGTTATGTTTCGATATGCAGCTATGAATATATGGATGGTGACTGGATTCCCGCGGGCTGCAAGTCGTTTGAGATGAATTATGAGGAGTTCAAATCACTTCTGGACGCAACCTTAACTCTATCCGAATTGCATGATTGATGAATAAATAATGATAAAACCAGCTCAGGGCGTTTATGCTCTGAGCTGGTTGTTTTTTTGTATTTTTTACTTCGGTAAGTCACTTCACAATCAGGCAGTAATTCTACGACTTTTTCAATTGTTTTCTGGCTTATTTCGTTTTCCCCAAATATTTTTAACTCTTTAAGATTGGTGAAATTTGCAAGTCCAGCCAAGTCGTCATCATCTGTTATTTTTATACCTATGCGTTTCGCCTCTTTAAATTCGTCGAAGTAATCAGGAGGAATATACATATCATCATAATATGAAAATACTTCTTCAGGTGGATCGCCAGATTTTTCATAATTATACATTTGGATCACGTTTCCAATTTCTCCATAAAAACCAATACGAATAGTTTTTTCATGTAATATTTCATTTTTATGAGAAGATAGGTAAGCTGAAATAACGTTTTTTATTTTGATAATATCGTCTAAACAATCATCATCATCATACAGTGGTTTATAATTATCTTCGCTTTTAAAGCTAAAATATACGCCTTTTTTACGTTCATCCTCTGCTTCAACATATTTAAAGCCTTCCAAATCAAGATCAGAGATCTGCTTTGAAACCTCCTTGCAATAATCAGGGCGTGGAACTGGCTTTTTACGGTCAAAACGTCCGCTTATAAGTGGATATGCAATAATAGTTGAAAATATCAGCAATATTATCAGTGTATAGATATCTGCTTTCTTCTTTTTCATCAGTATCACCTGCTTTTGTATTAGAGATATTCTGTGACGTATTGTAAAACTGGCAGCGTTCTTTTTTCAAATTCTAACACAACGGTATATTGAAGTTAATTACTATTTTGTGACATTT